>JAQUSE010000036.1 GCA_028715235.1 Candidatus Omnitrophota bacterium
GCCGCCCCACCTGAAGGACGCGAGCCTTGACTCGGAAGAGTTCGGCCACGGCAAGGGATACAAATACGCGCACGACTTCGACAACCATTACGTGAAACAGGAATATAAACCCACGGACAAGATCTACTACGTCCCGACTAATATGGGGTATGAAGCGAAGATAAAAGCGTGGTTGGAGAAGCTCAGAACCGTCAGGGCCAATAAATAATATTGACTTAATATATATATATAATATACTTATGGAGATTATATATAATACAAAAAGGAGGGGCAATGAGCGTCAGAAAGAACGCCATTCTTGTTTTTTCTGTTATTTTTTTAATTAATTGTTCGGCGATCTCTCCTTCAGCTTTCGCTAATCCTTTTTCCATTCCAAAAGTCCTGCCCGGAGAATCTCAGGAAATACAGCTTCTCGGATCCACAGTTAATATCAAAGGGATTACAGATCAGGATAATGTCCTGCGGGTAAACGGACGGAACATAATTATCCAGAAAGACGGCTCATTCCAGGATGATGTCCTTATCCCTTTAGGCGATACCGAAATACAAGTGACGGCTACAAACAAGGACGGTAAAGTTAAAACCTACGCCAAAAAAATAACGGCGAAGGAAAATCACTTCTTCATGGTGGGGCTCGCCGACGGGACACTCAACTTTTCCCAGGCAAGCGAAGGCGTGACCTGGGAACGGGATGGGAAGCATTTCAAGAACGGCTTCAACGCCGACGGGAAACTCGCCTACTACTGCGTCGGCAAGATCCTCGGGAAAATTTTAATCAAATCCCAGCTCGACACCGATAAAGCTACCCAGGAAAAACTTTTTACCTATATCGATCCCGATAAATATTATCCGGTCTATGGCGACGATTCCACGGTGGTGTATGATGTGAACAGCCAGGGGAAGTTCTATCTCTTGTTAGAATGGGACAGATCGGGGATCACGGTCGGCAACTTCCAGACGCAGATAGGCGGGGAGAAGTCCGACAAGATAGCGAAATATAACAGGACCCTCTATGGCGGCAAGATCCAGCTCGAGTCGACCCAGCGGACCATATACGGCGAACCCATCACGAAGGCCGCCATGTTCGCCGCCGAGGCGAACCAGCACGCCGGCCATAATGAATTTTTGGCTACGGGCACATCCCTGTATTATCTCCGGCACAGGAATATTGTAGAGGGAAGCGAACAGGTGCGTATCGATGTAAGGGATAAGAATACCGGCATAACGCTGTATTCGATCAACCAGGCGGTTTCTACGGACTATCAGATAAAGTATGACCAGGGCAATATTACTTTTAACAAACCTGTCCTGGCCGTTGCCGCTTCCGATACGATCATATCAAGCGACGTCCTGAACGGCAATCCGGTTTACGTCGTCGTGAATTACGAATACAAGGATCAGAACGCGTTCCCGATCTCGATAGAAGAGTTCGGGCAAAGGACCGGCGGCTTAAATATAACGCAGAATTTCAATAATTTCGGCGTCGGCGTTACTTATGTCCAGGAGGCAAACCCAAACGATTCCCTTAATCAGTATCAGATGTACGGGATAGACGGCACCGTTAAAATCGGGAATTTCACCAAAGCCACCATCGAGGCTGTGGGCACGCAGGCCGCCACAGCGCCTCTATATATCTCTTATAACGGCGGCTACGATTTTACCACAGTGACAGGCGATAACGCCCTTCGGGACCATGCGTTAAAGATAAACGTTAATTCGAGTATAGGCGAATATCTGGGGCTGGGCAGAGGTTACGGAGATTTTTCATTTTATTACCAATATATAGGGAAGAATTTTGTAACCTCCGACAGCCTTTTCCAGGCGGGGACGGAAAAATACGGGTTTGAGTTCGCGCATAAACTCACCGAGAATGACAATATACGCTTCATATACGAGAAGAAAGCGCTTGAATCGACCAATAAAGCGGCCCAGAACCAGGTCACTGCCGGCTCGGAACAGGACTTCACGGGGCAGTGGACCCACAAGTACGATAAATTCGATTTCATAACGGAATTCGCGTCCAAGGATAAGACGGATGTGTATTCTTACTATGGCGGCGGGCAGCATAGATTAACGGAAAACACGATCGCCGAGCGCGTCCAATATAATTTAAACAAGATAACCTCCCTGTTCATAGGAGAGCAGATTACCGTAGACGGCGGCAAGGCCAGGACCTCCGCCGGCGTTAACACGAAGCTTTCCGACGGCACAAAAGCCATGGTCGAGTGCGCGGCCGGTAACGACGGCAATTCCGTATCGGCCGCTTTCGATAAGGCTGTGGGGCAGGAAGGAAGCGTTTATACCAACTACACTTTTACCGATTCCGTGACCGACGGGAAATCTTCCACGACCTCATTCGGCTCAAACACCGCGTTAAGCCCGAACGCCAAACTAAATACGGAACGGCAGTTCATAACCAGCGACATAAGAGGCGCCTACACGACGAATCTGATGGGCTTGAGCTACAGCATAAATCCCCAAGCGGAGTTCAGCGCCACTTACCAGAGGCGTAACGAAGGCGAGGATTATAACCTGATGGGATCAATCCCGCAGGATGCTTTCTCATTTAACGGCTCGTATATCGCTCCCGATAAGTTTAAGCTGGTGACGAAGGAAGAATACAGGCGCGACCAGGACAAGACCTGGCAGATCCTTACGGACAATACGGGTGAGGTAAAGGTCTTCGGCGACGTATATCTTTTCGGCGAATGTGAATATTCCATCGCCTACACGGAGGGGGCCAACGATTCCTGCTCGAAGATCGACAAAAAACAGGTGGGGCTCGCTTACAGGCCCGTGGCGTTCGACTGGTTCAACGGCCTTATCAAATACATACGTTATATCGACGAACGGCCGGACAGCGTTACGAGCGCTGACGGCGGCTTCCTGACGATGCAGTCGACAAGCGACACGTTTGCGGCAGAGGCGGCGCTTGATTTGCCGTGGAATTTCCAGCTTGTGCAAAAGCTGGCCTATAAATACGAAAAGACGCTTTCATACGATCCGCTCGGGATAGTAGAAACACCGGATGACCTTACCGCTAAATTATGGATAACCAGGCTTAATTACCATCTTACGAAAAAGTGGGATGCCGCGTTCGAATACAGGGTCTTGCAGGAGAAGGGGCCGTCGCTTGGCGCTACGACGCAACACCGCGAAGACGGGTTCCTTGTCGAAGCCAACTATCTTATAGCGAAGGGCATTGCCGTCGGCGCGGGCTATAACTTCACCTCATTCGCCGACAACCTCGACATGAAACTCTCGGACATCGCCGACAAAAATCAGGGCGCCGGGGGGTTCTTCGTCCGTCTCCAGGGAAGATACTAGTTCGTTTATTCGTTTATTCGTTTATTCGTTAATTCGTTAAAATATGAAAATAAAAAGCTTCGATGAAATAGATGCCTGGAAAGAAGCCAGGGTTTTAACCAAAACGGTATATGGCATAACAGATACTCGTTTATTTACAAAAGATTTTGGACTTAAGGATCAAGCCCGCAGGGCGGCCGTTTCTGTAATGGCAAATATCGCCGAAGGATTTGCTTCTTTTTCCAATCCGGAGTTTATAAGATTTCTTATAATTGCCCGCCGCTCGTGTACAGAATTGAAATCCCACTTTTACGTTGCTGTGGATCAAGGCTATATATCCGATACCGAATTCACAAAACTTATACAGCAATCAGATAAAGTGTCGCAATTGATAAACGGCTTTATAAGATATTTACGATCACTCAAACGAATAAACGTATGAACGAAATAACGAATAAACGAATAAGCGTAGATCGAGATATGAGTATCATGACAAACTATGGAACGAATAAACTAATTAACGAACTAACGAATAAACGAATAGCGGCCCTCATCATATTGACTCTGCTTTCTTGCTCAAAACCCGCCCACGGCGAACTGACGAACAATATGTCCGCGGATGTTGTAGTGGGGCAACCGGATTTTAATTCTAACTCGATTAATCAGGGAGGCGCCGCCGGAGCAAATACGCTTAATAACCCTTCCGGCGTATTTTCAGACGGCAAAAGACTTTTTATTTGTGAGGAGAGCAACAACCGCGTCCTTATCTTTAACTCCATTCCTGTGTCTAACAACGCCTCCGCGGATGTGGTGGTAGGTCAACAAAACTTCACTGCAACTGCCGCAAATCAAGGGGTTACGGCTTCTCCAAAAGCAAATACGCTTTATAATCCTGCCGCGGCTTATGTACTCAATGGCAAATTGTATATTGTGGATAGAAGCAACAGCCGCGTCCTTATCTATAACTCCATTCCCGCCTCTAACAATGCCTCCGCGGATATGGTATTGGGACAGAGCGGCTTTACAACACAGACAGCCAATCAGGGCGGGATTGGAGCAAATACGCTTGCCGCCCCTACCGCCATTTGGTCTGATGATAAGAAATTAATAATTTCTGACCACGCTAATAGGCGTTTTTTAGTTTTCAATACTATCCCTACCTTTAATAAGGCTCCGGCAGATGTCGTTATAGGGCAGTCTAATTTTACATCAAACTCTCAGTATCAAGGAGGATCTGCGGCGGCTAATAATCTTGGAAGTGCTTATACTTCTACATCAGATGGTAAAATATTAATTCTTAATGATCCCACCGCACACCGCGTACTCGTTTATAGTAGTATTCCACAAGCAAACAACGCCTCTGCGAATGTGGTTATAGGACAGTCTGACTTCTTATCCGTAACGGCAAATCAGGGAGGAGGAGTAGGTCCCAACACATTATCTAATCCTAAGGCATCTTATTTTGACGGGAAGAGATTATTTATCTGGGACAGGGAGAACCATAGGGTTCTTGTTTTTAACTCTCTACCCACATCCAACAATGCTTCAGCAGATATGGTTATAGGACAAGCAAGCTTATTATCGGGCAGCCCTAATCAAGGGGGTCAACCGGGGGCAAACACTTTACAAGGCAGCGGGAAGATGTATCAGGCAATACATAGTGACGGCAGACATCTCTTTATTGCAGACACCGGAAATCATCGTGTCCTCATCTACAACATCGGCTCCTCATCCATCAAGAACGGCCCCCAGTTCGACCAGGGGAAAGCCCTGATAGGCAAGGTCTTCAACGACGTGAACAGTAACGGCATCCAGGATACATACGAACAAACGAATGAACGAACCAACGAATTAACGAATAAACGAACCAACGAATTAACAAACGAACGAATAAACGAATTAACGAATAAACGAATTAACGAATTAACGAATAAACGAATAAACGAATTAACGAATAAACGAATATCCGAACCCGGTATTGAGGGTGTCAAAGTCGCCACCGACACCGGCATCTACGCTATAACAGACCCTGACGGTAAATACCACTTCCCCTATATAGAGGTAGGCCAGCACCTACTTAAGATAGACGAATCCACTTTACCCGAAGGAAGCGTCATAACTACAGACAACCCCTATCATGTAACGGTAACAGAAGGCGTCCTCACCAAAGTCTCTTTCGCCGTCAAATTACCCCCCGAACGAATAAACGAATTAACGGATAAACGAATAAACGAATTAACGGATAAACGAACTAACGAGCCTCTGCTCAAAGTCAGCATCTCCCAGGACCCCGCCATGCTAAAACCCCGCCTCTTAATCTCCCATAAGATAGTCACCAGCGAACCAACGACTAAACGAACTAACGAATTAACGGATAAACGAACCAACGAACTGATAGAATTCACGATAACCTGCAATTATCATTTATTCATCGCCAGATCAAACATAAAGCTCTACGATAAAGACTATAACCTTATTAAAACGATAGACCTCCCCAACCCCATCCCCTCCAAATTCACCCTTCCCATCTCCGATCTGTCTTTCCAAACGAATAAACCAACAAACAAATCAACGAACCAACGAACAAACGAACCAACTAATGAACGAATCTATTACCAACTCTCCGTCTACGACAAGAACAACAGGGAAGATAGGACAGGGATAGGGGAGATAGAGCCATAAACCGTAAACTTTAGTATAATTCTTGACAATAGCTAAATGTCGTGTATACTTATTTACGGAAAGTAAGGATAGGAGGTATATGCTATGAAAAAGACAATGGGAACGCGTGAAAAGCGAAAACACGTTAATGCCGGACAAACATCTTTTAGGATGGCTATCATATCATCGAGAGGTCAGGTAACCATACCACAGGATGTTCGAGATACTATGCGCATCAGGAGAGGCTCTGTTGTCGGCTTTGAGCCTACAAAGAGAGGTGTGCTGATGGTGGCGATGAAGGTTGAACCAGAATACCCTTATACAGAAACAGAGTGGAAAAAGATTGAAAAACTCTCTAAAAGTAAGGGCAAAATTTATCATAGCGTGGAAGATGCTAAAAAGCACGTCGCTAACCTATGAGATATGAGTTTAAAACATCGTTTGATAGGTCGACAAAACGTCTCTCGGATGATGCCAAAATCGAGATTAAGAAAGCGGTTTTTGAGATTTTAGATCTTGTCTCTACCGGGAAGACGGCATCGAAAGGGCAGGGACTTACAAGATTACGTAAAGATTATTGGTAGGCAAGAACAACTATTAGAGAACGAATCTTATTTAAGCTTACAGATGACTTAATTCAGTTTATGATTGTCGGCAACCACGAAGATATTAAAAGATATCTGAAGCGAATATAATCCACCAGGCTAAAATGGATGAACGAACTAACGAATAAACGAATTAAACTATGGACCATGGTCTATGGACTATCGACTATTCTGTCGCTATTCTCTGCAACAGCTCACGCCGAATTGACGAACGACATGTCCGCGGATGTGGTGATAGGACAGAGGGATTTTAGAACGACCAGCGCCGGGACTACGCAGCATAACTTAAACGCGCCGCACGGTATTTTTACGGACGGCCAACGGCTTTTTGTCACCGAAGTCAATAATAATCGCGTTATGATATGGAATTCCATCCCTGTTTTAAACGATGCCCCCGCGGATATCGTCCTGGGGCAGGCCGTGTTTACAACGTCGGCAGCCGGGACGGGCCGGAGCGGGCTTAACGGGCCCAGAGGCGTCTGTTACGCCGGGGGAAAATTATTCGTCGCGGACTGGGGGAATAACCGTATCCTAATATGGAATACGCTTCCCACCGTCAATAACGCGCCCGCGGATGTCGTGGTAGGCCAGCCCGATTTCGATACCGTATCTTCCGGCGTGTCCCAAAGTAAGATGTACAGGCCCAATATGCTCCATTCCGATGGGAAAACGCTCATAGTTCCCGACGAATATAATAACAGGGTCCTGATATTCAAATCGATACCGGTATCGAACGGCGCCCCAGCAGATAACGTAATAGGACAGGCCGATTTTACGACTAATTCACAGGGCACAGCCAGGGACAAGATAGACCGCCCAAACTCGTTGTTTTTTGACAGCCAGAGGTTGTTCATATCCGAGTATGACAATAATCGTATCCTTATTTACAATTCAATCCCTTCCTTTAACGGCGCTCCAGCGGATATCGTCCTGGGACAGCCGGACTTTACAACTTCCTCTTCGGGGCTCGGCCCTGATAGGTTCCATATCCCCGGCAAGGTTTTTTCGGACGGTAAACGTCTTTATGTGCCCGATGTTAATAACAACAGAATACTCGTTTGGAATAATATGCCGCTTTCTAATGGCGCTTCTGCGGATATGGTGATCGGCCAGCGCGACTTTTTTTCCAACGGGGTCAACCAGGGCGGCAGCGCGAATGCCAATACAATTTCGGCTCCGATAAATGTGACCTCCGACGGCAAAAGACTGATAGTTTCCGAATTTACAACCAACAACCGCGCTCTCATCTACAGCATCGGCGGCTCATCCATCAAACAGGGCCCCCAGTTCGACCAGGGGAAAGCCCTGATAGGCAAGGTCTTCAACGACGTGAACGGTAACGGGATGCAGGACACATACGAACAAACGAATGAACAAATTAACGAATTAACGAATAAACGAATTAACGAATTAACGAATAAACGAATATCCGAACCCGGTATCGAGGGTGTCAAAGTCGTATCAGACACCGGCATCTACGCCATAACCGATTCAGACGGTAAATACCACTTCCCCTATATAGAGGTAGGCCAGCACCTACTTAAGATAGACGAATCAACTCTTCCTGAAGGCTCAACAATAACTACCGACAACCCCTATCATGTAACAGTAACAGAAGGTGTCCTCACCAAAGTCTCTTTCGCCGTCAAATTACCCCCCGAACGAATCAACGAACAAACGAATAAACGAATCAACGAACAAACGAATAAACGAATCAACGAACCTCTGCTCAAAGTCAGCGTTTCCCAGGACCCCGTCATGCTAAAACCCCGCCTCTTAATCGCCCATAAGATAGTCACCAGCGAACCAACTAATAAACGAACCAACGAATTAACGAATAAACGAACAAACGAACTGATAGAATTCACGATAACCTGTAATTATCATCCTTTCATCGTTAAATCAAACATAAAGCTCTACGATAAAGACTATAACCTTATTAAAACGATAGACCTTCCCAACCCCATCCCCTCTATATATACCCTACCTCTAAACGAATTAACGAACCAACGAACCAACGAATTAACGAATGAACGAATCTATTATCAACTCTCCGTCTACGATAAGAACAACAAGGAAGACAGGACGGGCGTAGGGGAGATTGCCATTAAGTAGGATCTGCGGGTAGGCCTTGACAACCTAACCAAAATGGTATATACTCCAGAGTAGTAATACTAATACGGAGGTAATTCCATTATGAAACACATTCAAAGGATGTTGGATATTAAACTTCCGGCCCGGCAATCCGCGTTTTTATGGGGCGCCAGGAAAACAGGCAAGACTACATATCTTAGGAATCGTTTCCCGGATAGCCTGGTTTACGATTTCCTTAAGGCTGACTTTTTTCTCGAAGTCACTAAAAATCCCGCCCTGCTGAGGGAGCGTTTGCTCGCGAAGAATGAAGTGGCGCTTAAACATCCGGTGATACTTGATGAAGTCCAAAAAGTTCCGCAGGTGTTGGACGAGGTGCATTGGTTAATAGAAAACAAAGGTTTAAGGTTTATATTATGCGGCTCAAGCGCCAGAAAGTTAAAAAGGGGGCATGCGAATCTTTTAGGCGGAAGGGCGTGGCGTTATGAACTCTTCCCGCTCGCTACACCCGAGATCGGGCAATTTGACCTTTTGCGCGCTCTCAATCACGGCTTGATCCCGTCACACTATTTACAGGACGAAGAGGATTGCAGAAAATCCCTGGCAGCCTATATACAGGATTATTTAAAGGAGGAAGTTTTTGCCGAAGGCCTGACGCGTAATATTCCCGCGTTTTCAAGATTTTTCGAGGCATTCGGATATTCACACGGTGAGATCACCAATTATTCCAACATCGCCCGCGACTGCGGAGTGGACTCAAAGACTGTAAAAGAATATTATCAGATACTTGTCGATACATTGCTGGCGATCAGGATAGAACCGTTTAAGAAAAGGCAATCGCGTCAGGTTATAACAAAGGCGCCTAAATACTATATGTTTGACGTAGGCGTCGCCGGTTATCTGACAAAGAGACGCGTAGAAAAAGCCAAAGGCTCGGAGTTTGGAAAGGCGTTCGAGCATTTTTTGCTTATGGAAATAACCGCTTACAGGTCTTACTCCAGACGCGATTTTGAAATGAATTTTTGGAGGACTAAAACGGGCCTTGAGGTGGATTTCGTGCTTGGCGCCGGGGAGGTTGCCGTAGAGATAAAAGGGACCGAGCGTGTTGACGGAAAAGATCTTGCCGGGTTGACGGCGTTTACCGAAGCGTATGCCCCAAAGAGGGCGATTGTGGTTTGTAGCGAAAGAGAAAAGAGAATGCGTGGCAAAATAGAGATTATGCCCTGGCGTGATTTTCTGCGCGAATTATGGGGAAGACATATAATATAATGAACCCTATAATGATCCTCATCATATTGACTCTTCTGTTTTACCCAAGACCCGCCCACGCCGAACTGACGACCGGCATGTCCGCGGATGTGGT
>JAQUSE010000290.1 GCA_028715235.1 Candidatus Omnitrophota bacterium
CAGGGACGCGCTTCTTGTCAGAATGTCAGAGGCTGACTGGGACGCTGTTCTGACCGTTAACCTAAAAGGCGCTTTCAACTGCACCAAGGTGATCTCCAAGATAATGATGAAGCAGCGGGATGGCAGGATAGTCAATCTCGCCTCTATAATAGGTATAATGGGTAATCCCGGGCAGGCCAATTACGCGGCCTCAAAAGGCGGACTGATCGCTTTCACCAAGACGGTCGCAAAAGAGCTTGCCTCGCGTAATGTGAGGGCCAACGCGATAGCCCCCGGATTCATTCAAACGGATATGACTGCGAAGCTTTCTGACGAAGTAAAAGGCGAGATGTTGAAGTATGTTCCGCTCGGCAAATTCGGCACCGTCCGGGATGTTGCAAATCTCGCATTATTTTTGGCAAGCGATGATTCGTCCTATATAACCGGACAAGTTATACAGGTTGATGGCGGGATGGTAATGTAAACTTGTAACATAACATAGGAGGTAGCATGGAAGTATCTCAGGACAAGATCAGGCAGATCATAGCAGACCAACTCGGCGTGAAGAAAGAAGAAGTCACCGATAATGCGAAATTTGTCGATGATTTAGGAGCTGATTCGCTCGATACGGTGGAACTTGTCATGGCTTTGGAAGAGGAATTCGGCATAGAGATACCAGATGAAGATGCCGAGAAGCTAGCCACCGTAGGAGACGCGCTGAGATATATTGACGAGAAGTCCGGCAGCAAATAGACATAATGCCTAATAAACGTAGAGTTGTTGTAACGGGTCTCGGTGCTGTATCTCCGGTAGGCTGTACTATTGAAGAAATCTGGAAATCTCTCCTCGAAGGCAAAAGCGGTATCAAGCGCCTTGAGTGTTTTGACCCTGCGCATTACACGTCAAAGGTAGCCGCGGAAGTCAGAAATTTCAATCCTTCAAATTACCTATCCCCGAAAGAGATGAAGCGGATGGATCGCTTTGTCCAGTTTGCAGTAGTCTCCGCAAAGATGGCTGTAGCCGACGCAAAGCTCGACCTGGATAATATCGACAGGAACAGGGCCGGCGTTATGGTCGGTTCGGGCATAGGGGGCTTACACACTATCGAGGCAGAACACAGGCAATATATCGCCCTGGGCCCGGTAAAGGGGCCGGACAGGATATCCCCGTTCCTTATACCTATGCTCATAGTCAATATGGCCGCCGGACAGGTCTCCATCACCCTGGGCTTAAAGGGCCCGAATTCAGCCGTAGCCACAGCGTGCGCCACCTCAAACCACGCCATAGGCGATGCCTTGAGGATAATACAAAGAGGCGATGCGGATATGATGGTGACCGGAGGGTCGGAAGCCGCCATTACGCATATGGGGTTCGGCGGGTTCTGCGCATTGAAGGCGTTATCGACCGCTTATAATGATGAGCCTGAACGCGCGTCGAGGCCATTCGATAAGAACAGGGATGGGTTCGTTATAGGGGAAGGCGCAGGTATAATTCTTTTGGAAGAGATGCAGCATGCCGTTAAAAGAAACGCAAAGATATACTGCGAACTGGTAGGTTATGGAATGAGCGGGGACGCTTATCATATGACGGCGCCGGATCCGGCAGGCGACGGGGGAGTAAGATGTATGACAGCCGCTCTTAAGGATGGCGGTGTCAAGCCGGAAGACGTCGATTATATAAACGCCCACGGCACCTCGACCATTTATAATGACAGGATAGAGACGCTTGCGATGAAGAAGGTCTTCGGCGCCCACGCGAAAAAGCTTGCCATAAGCTCGACAAAGTCGGTCACGGGGCACTTGCTTGGCGCGGCGGGCGGCATAGAATTGATAGCGACGGCGTTGGCCATTAAAGAGGGCATAATACCTCCTACTATAAATTATGAGACGCCTGACCCGGATTGCGACCTCGATTACTGCCCGAACAAACCGCGCGGGGCTAAGATAAAGGTCGCCATGTCAAACGCCCTGGGATTCGGCGGACATAATGCGACGCTCGTGGTAAAGAAATTCTCGCATTAGCGCAAAACATTTAAACTGTTATCTAAACAAATTGATCTTGGTGTTTAAGCGATTAAGTGCGTTTACCTGCTTAATCGCTTCATCGCTTAATAACTTGATAACACGGCCGGACTATTCTATTAAAAAAGGAGCGAAATCATGGATTATTTATTGAACGAACAACAGACGATGATAAGGGACCTGGCGCGCCAGATAGCGAACGAGAAGATAAGGCCTGTGGCAGCCAAGTATGACGAGACCGAAGAGTTCGCGTGGGAGATAGTCAAGGTCTTGTCGGACAGCGACCTTTTCGGGATATATATACCTGAAGCTTATGGGGGCTTGGGCGGCGGCGTATTGGAGATGTGCATAGTTGCCGAAGAGTTGTCCAAGGCCTGCGGCGGCATAGCGTTGGGCTTTGCAGGGACGGCGCTCGGGACATATCCTATACTGCTTTACGGAAGCGAAGAGCAGAAGAAGAAATATCTGCCGGATATAGCAAAAGGGAAAAAGGTTGCCGCGTTCTGTATCACTGAAGCGGAAGCCGGATCGGACGCGGGGAGCATAAGGACGAGCGCCAAAAAAGAAGGCGACCACTATGTCCTGAACGGGACCAAACAATGGATCACGAACGGCGGAGAGGCCGATGTCTATACGGTCATCGCGATCACCGATAAGACGAAAGGCGCCCGTGGAGCGAGCGCGTTCATAGTCGAGAAGGGCACCAAAGGGCTCGATTTCGGCAAGAAAGAGAAGAAGTTGGGAATCAGAGCTTCGGCCACAAGAGAG
>JAQUSE010000291.1 GCA_028715235.1 Candidatus Omnitrophota bacterium
CCCTTCTCTGGGGGCAGCTTCTCAAGGCCGGTGACTTGGACCTATTCTTAAACTCCGCTCTTCCTAATCTTATCAACTGGCTGATGGTCGGCATGATTTACTTGGCCTCTTCTTTCGCTTCTTCTTTCTTTTCTTCTGTTTCTTTTTTTGGCTCGTCAAAAACATTCTTCGCGACTGAAATATTACGGTGTACGCTGAATCCAGTTCCCGCAGGAATAAGATGGCCCATTATTATATTTTCTTTAAGCCCTCTCAGGTAATCGGTCTTGCCTTGAGCCGCGGCTTCGGTCAGAACTCTCGTCGTCTCCTGGAAGCTTGCGGCCGAGATAAAGCTCTCTGTATTCAACGACGCTTTCGTTATGCCGAGCAGTATAGGCGTGCCGCTTGCCGCCTTACCTTTCTTTTTTGTCACACGTTTATTCTCTTCGATAAATATGGTCTTGTCGACCTGCTGTCCGAGAAGGAAACTCGTATCACCCGGATCCTCTATCCGTATCTTGCGCAACATCTGCCTGACAATAGTTTCGATGTGCTTGTCGTTTATATTTACACCCTGCAACCTGTATACTTCCTGCACTTCGTTCACAAGGTATTCCTGCAACTTTTTATCTCCGGAAACCCTTAGTATGTCCTGCAAAACCACCGGCCCGTCGACCAGCTGCTGCCCGGCCAGGACTTTGTCACCCTTATAAAAGTTCAAGTGCTTGCCATGCGGGATCAGGTACTCTTTCTTCATCCCGGTGGACGATTTAACTATAACACGCTTCTGTCCTTTTTTGGCCTCCCCGAACTCTACTATTCCATCGATTTCGCTTATGATAGCCGGATCCTTCGGCCGTCTCGCCTCAAATAGTTCGGCGACTCTCGGCAAGCCGCCCGTGATATCTTTTGTCTTGGTAAACAATCTCGGCGTCTTGGCCAAAACGTCACCGGCCGTGACCGTCTTCCCGTCCTGAACCACTATGTGCGCTCCGGCTGGTATCGGGTATATGGCCGCAACTTCGTCTTCTTTGCCCAATACGAGGATCTGAGGATGGTAATCGCCCTTATGCTCTACGATGACCCTGTTCTTCAGCTTCGTAGCCGGGTCGAGCTCTTCCTTCATCGTAACGCCTTCTTTGATATCTTCGAATTTTATCTTACCGGAGACGTCCGTCAATATGGGCACTGTGTAGGGATCCCATTTAACGAATATGACCCCGTTCTCCACTGCCTTACCTTCCTCGCCGCGTATCACCGCACCCTGCGGGACCGTATGCCTTTCGAGCTCACGACCCTGGGCGTCGTTAATGCTTATCTGCCCGTTCCTGTTAAGAACGATGAACTCGCCCTCTTTCTTCGTGGCTACGACTTTGAGGTTATGGTATTTCAAAACTCCCTTATTCTTAGATTCTGTATACGACTGCTCGACTACTCGCGACGCCGTGCCTCCGATGTGGAATGTTCTCATAGTAAGCTGTGTTCCGGGCTCGCCGATCGACTGCGCGGCTATTATACCCACCGCTTCGCCGAGCTCGACCATCCTGTTCGTCGCAAGGTTCCTGCCGTAACACTTCGCACAGCATCCATGTTTCGACTCGCAGGTCAGGACGCTCCGTATCCTTATCTTCTCGATACCGGCCTCTTCGATCTGCCGGGCCTTCTCTTCGGTGATCTCGTTACCGGCCTCTACAAGGACCGTGTCCGTAATGACGTCTACTATATTATCGAGCGCAACCCTTCCGATGATCCTTTCCGAAAGTTTTACGACGACTTCGTCGCCTTCTATGATCGCGCTTATCAGAATGCCGTTCAATGTCTCGCAATCGTCGATGCTTACTATGACATCCTGCGCTACGTCGACAAGACGCCTGGTGAGATAACCTGAATCGGCTGTCTTCAGAGCAGTGTCGGCCAAACCTTTACGCGCTCCGTGAGTCGATATGAAATACTCGAGCACTGTAAGACCTTCTCTGAAGTTCGCAGTGATAGGCGTCTCGATGATCTCGCCGGAAGGTTTCGCCATCAGACCGCGCATACCGGCCAACTGTCTGATCTGAAGTTTCGAACCGCGTGCACCGGAGTCTGCCATCATGAATACGGGGTTGAACGGGTCGAGCTCCGAGAATATAAGATCGGAAACATCGTCGGTAGTATGTGTCCACAAGTCGATGATCTTATTACCGCGCTCTCTGTCGGTTATCAATCCGCGCTTATACTGCTCTTCGACGTGCTTCACATCAGCCATCGTCCTCTGTATATACTCCTGCTTCTTCGCAGGTATCTTCAGGTCATCTATAGATATGGAAAGCCCTGCCTTCGTAGCTTCCTCGAATCCCGCCCTCTTCAGATCATCGAGAAGTTTCACGACTCTCTGGTGGCCTTTCAGTTTATAGCATCTGTATATGGTCTTTCCGAGCTTCGATTTGCTCATCGTCTCATTGACATATCCGATACCATCGGGCAGGAGTTGGTTAAAGAAGACCCTGCCGGCGGTAGTCTCTACCATATTTGAGTCGATCGAAACCTTTATCTTTGCGTGTAAATCCACTTCGTTGTCTTCGTATGCTATTCTAACTTCCTGAGGAGAGCCGAAACTCTTACCCTCACCTTTTGCGCCGGGACGTTCCTTGGTCATGTAGTAACATCCGAGGACTATATCCTGAGTCGGGCTTGTGATAGGCCTGCCGTCTGCGGGAGAGAAGATATTATTGGCGGACATCATGAGGAGCTTGCATTCTGTCTGCGCCTCTATCGATAGCGGAACGTGCACTGCCATCTGGTC
>JAQUSE010000292.1 GCA_028715235.1 Candidatus Omnitrophota bacterium
CGTCTCTTCGGCCATGGTCGAGACGCAATCGAACCCTATGTAAGCAAAGAACGCTATTGCCGCGCCCGCTTTGATCCCCGCGAACCCATTGGGAGCGAACGGCACCCAATTCTGCGGTTTTACGAAGAACGACCCCAGCGCTACAAAGAAACCTAGTACGAGCAATTTTACCGTGACCATAGCGATATTGAAACGCGAGCTCTCCTTTATCCCGCGCACGAGTATTATGGTCAGGAGCAGGACTATGAGGAACGCGGGGACGTTGCAGATAAGGGGGAATCCTAATATGTTCGGCGCGTTGTGCACGGCGGACCAGGCCTTCTGCATCGCGGGGTTGAGCGTTTCGAAAGCGACGCCGCTATTTATCAAATCGGACGCCTTTACAAAACCGTGTATGGCCGAACGGTAATCTATGGTGGCCCATGCCGGAAGAGATATGCCGAAACCGTTAAGTAACGCCGTGAAATAACCGGACCAGCTTATCGCGACCGCGATACTTCCGACGCAATATTCCAGCATCAGGTCCCACCCGATTATCCACGCTATGAGTTCGCCGAATGTGGCGTATGAATAAGTATACGCGCTGCCGGAAATAGGGACGAGCGAGGCGAATTCCGCGTAGCAGAGCGCCGCGAAGCAGCACGCCACCGCGGTGATCGCGAAAGAGAGCATTAGGGCGGGCCCGGCGCCGGGACGGAGACTGTCGCCCGCGGCAGCTGTGCCGACGGTCGCGAATATTCCCGCGCCTATAATGACGCCGATACCGAACAGGATGAGCTCGAACGGGCCGAGGGCCTTCTTGAGCTTATGCTCGGGGTCGTGGCTTTCAGCCAGGATCTGGTTAAGGTCTTTAAGTTTGAATAGCCTGCGCGCCAGGTTTTTCATCGCTAACGGATATTCTACTAAAAAAGACACGTTTTTTAAATAAAAAACTCGTCCTTTTTAATTTTCTTGACCATATGAGGATCAGGCGTTATGATAACCGTTAATGAGAGAAATATTGTTCCTTATATTAGGACTTTCGGCCGGTACGCTCTCCGGCTTGTTCGGGATCGGAGGCGGCGTCATATTGATACCGGGCCTTGTCTTCCTGGCGGGATTGACACAGCATGAAGCTCAAGGCACGACGCTTGCCATATTGCTCCTTCCAATAGGGCTTCTTGCCGTCCTGCGATATTATAAGGGCGGCCATGTCAACCTGTATATCGCGTTATTCATCTGCGTAGGATTTTTTATCGGCGGGCTTCTCGGCGCGAATATCGCCGAAGGCATATCGAATCTCGTATTGAGAAGGGCCTTCGGGGCATTTTTGCTGATAGTCGCGTTCTATACCATATTCTCGAAATGATCATGAAAAATATTATTTTTACGCTGATCGCCACCGTCCTGGTATTCGCGGCGGCCGAAGGGGCGAGCAGGCTATTTGTCCATCCGGGCTCGTATGATTTCATAGAGCGGCGCGCTATGGAGCAGGGCCTGAAACATAATAAGGCCAGCGGAGAAATACGTATACTCCTTTTCGGCGAATCGACCATGTTCGGCGGCTCCCTCTATCCGTATTCGACGATAGACAAGTGGCTGAAGATGTATCTTGCCGACCTCCTTCCCGAAGAGGAATATAAGCGCGTAACGGTGATGAATTTCGCCAGGCTTGGCGTGGACAGCCGGTTTGTATCGACCGCTTTTATCGACCTCATCCCTTACAAGCCCGATCTCGCCGTCTTTTACACCGTCCACAACGATTTTATACAGCCCGGCAGCCGGCGCGCCCTGCTCGGCGGGGAATCGCCCGCAAAAGAACGCAGAGAATATTTTAGGCGCCTCCGCAAAAAGAGCGCTTTTCTCAATCTCTTAAACAGGCTTATTATCAGGTGGAAGATGTATCGCAGCTCGATAAAGGACGCCAGGGCAAAGAGCTCCGACGATTGGTATCTTGAAGGGGACGCGGGTGACGGCATCTGCAAAAATGAATCCGACCTCCTGCGGCCGGACTCGCCGGGTTACGAAGTCATTAAAAAGAATTTCGAAAATAATATCAACAGGATCATTTCCGCAGGCGCCCGGAACTCGATACCGGTAATATTTTTCGAAGGGTTGTCGAAATGGAAGGGTTATGAGCCGGTGAGGCCCTTCCACGGGAAGCTCATGACCCCGGAGCTTCTGGCCGCATGGTCGAGAGGCTTCGACGCGGCCGAAGCGGACTTCCGTCTCGGACAGTATGAGAGCGCGCTTAAAATGTACGCCGCCTGTAAAGAGGCGGATCCGGAGTACGCGCTTACTTATTACAGGATGGGACAATGCTTTGAAGGCCTGAGGCAGTTCAGCCGCGCCAATGAATATTACGCGACGGCTAACGATAAAGACCATTACCCGATACGCGCGCCGGCGTTCGTCAACCGGGTATATGAAAAACTGCGCCTCTCGAGGGTCCCGCGGGTCTATTTCATAAGAACCCAGAAATTATTCGAAGAACGCTCTCCTGACGGCATAATAGACGACAGCCTGGTCATAGACCAGATCCATCCCACTATCGAAGGGCAGGCGATGATGGCGCTTGAATTGGCCAGGACGATTTACGATAACGGCCTTTTAATCCCGAAAGATAAGTGGCGATGGGACCAGCTGCGGAGCGCGGCGGAGATGAAGAAGTCCCTTCGCCTGGATGAGGATGCGGAATTCGATATATGCCTGGCATCGGCAGGTTATGTGGCAAGAGCCTACTCAAAGGCTGCCGAATTTTTAGAGCA
>JAQUSE010000037.1 GCA_028715235.1 Candidatus Omnitrophota bacterium
GCTCTTCCGATCTGTAAAGGTGCTCCTGGTGACGTCTGGAGCGATCGGGGCGGGCATGTGGCTTCTTAACATTAAAAAGCGGCCCGTTGACCGCATCGCCGAGCTTCAGGCCGCGGCTTCCATAGGCCAGGGCTATCTCATGCACCTTTACAGCGAATATTTTAAGGATAGGGGTTATCTTGTAGGGCAGATACTTCTTACTCAAGAAGATTTTAACGACAGGAAAAGATATCTTAATATAAAGCATACGGTAGATGCCCTGCTGAAACATAACGTCATTCCCATAATCAACGAGAACGATACGGTCGCGACCGACGAGATAAGATGCGGCGACAACGACAGGCTCTCAAACCTGCTCGGCGACTTATGCCAGGCCGATAAGCTTATTATCCTGACGGATGTCGACGGGCTGCTGGACCAGGATGGCAATGTGATAAGCGCGGTCGACGAGATAACGCCCAGGATATTGAAATTGGCAGGGGCCAGTTCCTGCGACCTCGGAACGGGCGGGATGTCGACGAAGCTGGAATGCGCGAAGAACAGCGCCCAGGCCGGGATAGAATGCGTTATAGCAAACGGTAAGAAGAAAGACGTCCTTCTAGGGATAATGTCAGGTGAAGACGTCGGGACAGTCTTCGGACGCAGGGAGAAGAGGTTTATTGCCAGGAAGAGATGGATAGGTTTTTCTTCGAAGCCAAAAGGTACTCTGCGCATAGATGACGGCGCACGAGAAGCTCTGAAGAAGAAAGACAAGAGCCTGCTCGCATCGGGCGTGTCCGCTGTCAGCGGCCATTTCGTTTCCGGGGACGTGGTCAGCATAGTAGATAACGCCCTCGTCGAAATAGGCAGGGGCGTCGTAAACTATTCATCGGCAGAGTTGTCGAAGATAAAAGGTATGAAGACGGCGCAGTTCAAGGCCGCTCTGGGCTATAAAGGTAAGGACGAAATTGTACACAAAGATAACCTGGTGATACTATAATAATATTATATGGCAAAAAATAACGATATAAAAAGATTGTGTGAAAAGGCTAAGGCTTCTTCCAGAGCCCTTGCGCTTGCGAATACGAAGTCCAAAAATAGGGCGCTTGAGGCTATGGCCGCGGCGTTGGTAAAGAACGCGAGATTCGTTATTTCCCGGAATCGTAAGGATCTGGCCATGGCCCGCGCAAAAAAAATGTCTTCCGCGCTTATAGACAGATTGACGCTTACGGACGCGAGGATAAGGTCGATGGCAGATTCGCTTTTGAAGATATCGAAGCTTAAGGATCCCGTCGGAGATATCATAGATACCATAAGAAGGCCTAACGGCCTCCTGATAAAGAAGGTCAGGGTCCCTATAGGCGTCATTCTTATCATCTATGAGTCGAGACCTAATGTTACCAGCGATTGTATCGGGTTGTGTTTGAAGTCCTCTAACGCTGTCATACTGCGCGGCGGCAGCGAGTCGCTTAATTCTAACATAGCGATATTCGACGTCCTGCGGAAGGCGCTTGTTAAATGCAATATACCTGCGGACTCGATATCGATGATCAAGGATAAGGACAGGGGCCTCGTCGATCGGCTGCTTAAACAGGAAGGCCTGATAGACCTTGTCATACCAAGAGGCGGAGAGTCTTTGATAAGGGAAGTTACGAGAAATTCGAGGATACCGGTCATCAAACATTACAAAGGCGTGTGCCATACCTATGTCGATGAAAGCGCTGATCTCAAGATGGCGGAAGAGATATGCTATAACGCAAAGGTCCAAAGGCCCGGGGTATGCAACGCCATGGAATGCATGCTTGTGAATAGGAAGATCGCCGGCAGCTTCCTCCCCAAAATGATAAGAAGGCTCAAAAATTCCGGTGTCGAGATAAGGGGCTCTAAAGAAGTCAAAGATCTGGTAGACTGCGTGAAACTGGCTACAGAGGATGACTGGTACAGGGAGTATCTGGATCTGAAACTCTCGGTAAAGGTGGTCAGGGATGTGGATGAGGCCATCCGGCATATAATGAAGTACGGCTCATACCATTCCGACGCCATAGTCACGAGGAACAAGGCCAGAGCGGATAAGTTCCTGCGGGAAGTGGATTCAGCCTGCGTCTATGTCAATGCGTCGACGCGTTTTACCGACGGCGGCGAATTCGGCAAAGGCGCGGAGATGGGCATATCTACGGATAAGATACACGCCAGAGGGCCCATGGGACTTGAGGAACTGACGTCATATAAGTATGTGGTGTACGGCAGCGGGCAGGTGAGAAAGTAGTTGTAAGTTATAAGTTATAAGTTATAAGTTATAAGTTATAAGTTATGAGTTATATACAATTCGCTTACAACTTACGACTTACAACTTATAACTATAATGGAGTTAGCTATGAGAATAGGTATACTCGGCGGCACATTCAATCCTATACATATGGGGCACCTGATATTGGCTGAAGACGCCCTCCATAAGATAAAGCTCGATAAGGTCATATTCGTCCCTGCTTTTATACCACCGCACAAGAATATGGATGTGAAGATACGGCCGCAGGACCGACTGAAGATGGTCGAGCTTGCCATCGAGGGCAATCCCGCCTTTGAAGTATCCACTTTTGAGATCGATTCCAAGAAAAAATCGTATTCAATAGATACATTAAAGGAGTTCAGGAGGATCTACGGGGATAAAGCGCAGCTATATTTCATAACAGGCTCGGACTTGCTGAAAGACCTATTTTCGTGGAAGGATATAGACGGTATATTCAAGATGTCGAAGTTCATAGTGGCCAACAGGCCCGGATATCCGGTGAAAGAGGTCCCCGAGGACGTTGAGACCGTTGTCATAACCCCGATAGAGGTGTCTTCAGAAGACATAAGGAAACGCCTGAAAGAGGGCAGGTCCATAAGGTATCTGGTCCCGGCAAAGGTAAGGGACTACATATTGGAGGGTAAGCTATATACTTAAAGGGACAGAATATTCTCTATTCCCCTTGACCGGGAGAGTTTTTTAGTGTATAATTCATTCAAATATTTAAGGAGGTGAATTAAATGGCAGAAATCGGATATTGCGTAAAGTGTAAAGCGAAGAAAGATATGAAGGACACCCAGAAAGTCACAATGAAAAATGGAAGACAGGCTATGAAGGGCAAATGCTCGTCTTGTGGCACTGGTATGTATAAGATAATGAAGTAATCTTAATAGATAATCCCGCAGCTTAAGAAGGGGTAAGTCATAAATTCCAAGGCAAAAGCGCTGGTTGTGGCCGGCGCGGCTTCTGATAAAAAAGCGCTCGACACAGTTTTGATAAAGATGAATAAAGTGTCGAGCGTTTGTGACTATTTTGTTATAACAAGCGGCGCTTCAACTACTCAAGTTCGGGCTATAGCCGACCATATCATAAAGGTTTTAAGGGATAAAGGCGAAAAGCTCAGGCGGTCGGAAGGTGAGAGGGAAGCGTTATGGATAGTTCTCGATTCCGGCGACGTTGTTGTGCATGTATTCCTGGAAGAGACGCGCCGCTTTTATGACCTGGAACGACTCTGGCGCGACGCGCCCAAAGAGCGCTTCAGGGAACTGACCGCCTCCAAAGCCCGAAAAATCCCCGCAAAGCGCCGCGCTCCGGCCGCAAAGAAGAAGGTCTCTCGCAAAAAAAAGAAGGCCAGAAAGAAATAAGCGAATAATAGATTATGCGCCATGGTGAGATCGAAAAGAACGTTATTTCCCTTTTAGAAAGAGCCGCAAAAGAAGTTTTTGTGGATCTGGACCTGAGCCTTCCTCTAGCCCACGAGATAAAACCCGAGATAGAGATACCTAAAGACAAGCAGAACGGCGACCTTTCGTCGAATGTAGCTATGAAGGCCTCCAAGTTCGCTCGCGGCTTGAAACCGATGGAACTGGCCGATGTAATAAAGTCCAAGCTGGAGCAGGATATCGCTACATTCCGCCTTAAAGGCATAATAGAACGCATCGAAACGAAGGCTCCGGGGTTCATCAATTTCTTTTTCAGCAAAGAATATCTCTGCAAAGTCCTCCTTGAGATAAAGAGAAAGAGGCACAATTTCGGCAAGGCCAGTGTAGGCAGAGGGATAAAGCTGCAGGTGGAGTTCGTCAGCGCCAACCCGACAGGCCCTTTAACAATCGCGCACGGAAGACAGGCCGCTATAGGGGACAGCCTCGCCAACATCCTCGATTTTCTCGGTTATAAAGTCACCCGCGAATATTACCTGAACGATGAGGGCACCCAGATGGATATACTGGGCAAGTCCATACACTCCCGTTACCTTGAACTCTTCGGCGGTACAGAAGCATTTCCTTCAGACGGTTATAAAGGTTCCTACGTATCGGATATCGCCAGGGCATTCAAAAAAAAATACGGAAAGAGATTCGCCGGGACGACAGATATTAAGGTCTTCAGGGAATTCGGTCTGCGCTGGATATTGAATGACATAAAGCGCGACCTTAAAGATTTCGGAGTGAAATTCGACGTATGGTACAGCCAGAAGTCCCTGAGAAGGTCGGGCAAGGTAGAGAAGGCAATAGGGTTGTTGAAGGAGAAGGGGTATATATACGAAAAAGACAACGCCGTCTGGTTCAAATCGACCGAGTTTGGCGATGATAAGGACAGGGTCGTATTTAAATCCGACGGCTCCGCGACATATCTCGCCCCCGACATAGCCTTTCACCTGGAAAAATACAGGAGAGGTTTCAAGAAGATAGTCGATATATGGGGGCCGGACCATCACGGCTACATACCCCGTATGAAGGCGGCCATAAGGGCGCTGGGTTTTTCCGAAGACTCCCTCTCTGTGCTGATCGTCCAGCTTGCGACCCTTTATAGGAGCGGACAGGTGGTATCCATGTCAACCAGGGCCGGCGAATTTATCACATTGCGCGAGGTGATGGATGAAGTCGGCAAGGACGTCTCCAGGTTCTGTTTTATAATGCGCAGGATATCGAGCCATCTCGATTTCGATCTAGATGCAGTCAAGAAAGAATCATCCGAAAACCCGGTTTACTATATACAGTACGCGCACGCGCGCATATGGTCTATTATGGAATACGGTAAGTCAGCCCATCTGGCGGCGAAGTTCGATTCAAAACTGCTGGTGGAGCCGGAAGAGATGGACCTGATAAGACTATTGCGGCAGTTCCCCTGGATAGTGAACATGAGCGGTAAATTACTCGATCCGTACGTCGTGCTGCAATACCTTCAGGACGTGGCTGCTGTGTTCCATTCCTTCTATACCAAACACAGGGTCGTAAGCGATGACCACAGCCTGGCAAAATCCAGGCTGGTGCTTGTGGATTGCGTAAGGATAGTCCTTGCAAACGGGCTTCGTTTGCTCGGCGTCTCTCTCCCTAAGAAGATGTAGTGTGACCGCTAAAAATGATTCCTTTGTGTAATGTTTGATGTGTAATGTGTAAAGTGGGTGTAAGGGTTAATTGTGTAATGGAAGAGAATTTTCCATTACACATGCATACATTACACCGGCATTACACATTACACTTTACACATTAAACAAAGGTGTTTCCTGCATGATATATGTTTGACTCAATAAAAATCCGCGTCGATGAGAACGATATTGATATCGAATCTCTTGCCGCAAGGCTCGTAGAGTTCGGTTACCGCGCCTGCAAGAGAGTCGCCGAGGAAGGCGACTTTTCCCGTATCGGGGACTCCCTGACTATATATCCCGTAACGTTCGAATACCCGCTCAGAATCGAATTTTCGCATGACAAGGTCGGCAAGATAAGGAGTCTCGACCCGCTCACGTATGAGATCGTCGAGGAGCATAACGTAGCCATCATACTGCCGATAAAAGGCATATCCAGGAGGAAGATAAGGAAGCGGTCTGAAGAAACCGAAGAAGAATCGCCCATAGACAACTTCGTCGATATTGACTCCGGCGATTACGTCGTCCATATAGACCACGGTATCGGGAAGTACCTTGGCCTGGAGAGGCTAAAAACAGCCGGTAAGTATGTCGAGCACTTAGTCATAGAATATGCCGGCGGCGATAAGCTCTATGTTCCGTTCGAAGACCTTGATAAAGTGCAGAAATATCTCGGGTTTGAAAAGAGCCTCCCGAAGACCCATAAGCTTGGCGCCAAGCTGTGGAAGCGCGCGAAAGAGAACGCGAAGAAGGGTATCCATCAGGTAGCTGTCGAGCTTTTGGAGCTGCAGGCAAAACGCTCGACGGTCTCGGGATTCAAATTCTCGGCTGATACCGACTGGCAGAAGGAGATGGAGAAGAAATTCCCGTACAAAGAGACTCCCGACCAGGCGCGTTCTACGATGGATGTTAAAAAAGACATGGAATCCGCGAAACCGATGGACAGGCTTTTGTGCGGCGACGTCGGATACGGGAAGACAGAAGTCGCTATCAGGGCCGCGTTCAAGGCCGTCATGGACAATAAACAGGTCGCGATACTCGTTCCCACGACGATATTGGCCGAGCAGCATTTTAATACATTCAGCGGCAGGATGAAGGATTTCCCCGTAACGGTGGAGATGTTGTCGAGGTTCAGGACGGATAAGGAACAGGGGGCCATAATAAAAGGCATATCCGACGGCACCGTCGACATAATAATAGGAACGCACCGCCTCCTTTCCGGCGACATCTCTTTCAAAGACCTGGGGCTTGTGATAATCGACGAGGAGCAGCGTTTCGGCGTCCATAATAAGGAATATCTTAAGAAACTCCGTTTCAGCGTGGATGTCCTTACGCTTACGGCTACCCCGATACCGAGGACGCTTTATCTGGCCCTTATGGGCGGCAGAGACATATCCGTCATTAACACGCCGCCGTCGGAGAGGCTTCCCGTAGAGACGGTTGTCACGCACTACGACGACGCGTTGATAAAGCAGGCCGTCATGAGGGAGAAGAAGAGGTCGGGGCAGATATTTTTCGTAAATAACAGGATAAAGGGCATAGAGCTTCTCGCTAAATCGGTCGCCGGCCTGGCGCCCGGCGTAAGCATATCGGTGGCCCACGGCAGGATGCCGGAGAAAGCCCTGGAAGATACGATGATGAAATTTATCAACGGCAAGATCGACTGCCTCGTATCGACCACCATCATCGAATCGGGCATAGATATACCTAACGCGAATACGATAATAATCAACAGGGCCGACGCCTTCGGCCTTTCAGAGCTGTACCAGCTGCGCGGCCGAGTCGGGAGGTTCACGAAAAAGGCCTACGCCTATCTATTGATACCGAAAAAATTCGTTATGAGCGCGGAATCCCAGAAGAGGCTATACGCGATAAAGAAGTTCCAGGAGCTGGGGAGCGGCTTTAAGCTTGCTATGGAGGACCTGCAGATAAGGGGCGCTGGTAACCTCTTAGGGTTAGAGCAGCATGGTTATATTAACGCCGTAGGATTTGACCTGTACTGCAGGTTCCTGAAATCGGCTATCGACGGATTAAAACATGGCAAGGCAAAGTAAGAGCGGAACATCCTTGAAGAAATCCGTTTAAAATGCTACAATAACGGTTATATGAAGAAAATAATTATATATATATCGGTTGCGGTCGTCATCGCGTCAGCGGCTATGGCGGGGTGCGCAAAGAAACCGCCGGCAGGCGACAAGATACTCGCCAGGGTGGGCAATAAAGTCATTACCCTGGCAGAGCTGCAGTCGAGAATAGCCAAGATGCCTCCCTATTACAGGAATATGGTAGAAAAGAACAGGAAGAGGTTCCTCGACGAGACGATAGTAGAGATGATGTTTTATGAGGAAGCCGTAAAGAAAGGCGTCGAGAATGATAAAGAGGTGAAGGAGGTCGTCGAGGCCGCGAAGAAGAAGATACTCATAGCCAAGCTTATAAAGAACGAGATAGAGGATAAGGCGAAGGTCTCGGAAGACGAGATGAAGAAATTTTACGAGGAGAATAAGGAGAGTTTTAAAGGGCCCGCGATGTGGAGGGCTTCTCACATCCTGGTCACGACAGAGAAAGAGGCAAGAGATATCCTGGATGAGCTTACCAAGGGCGCTAACTTCGAGAACCTCGCGAAAGAGCGTTCTATGGACGCGACGGCGGACCGCGGCGGAGACGTAGGCTATTTCAGGCAGGGGCAGCTTGTCGAGGATTTCGAGAAAGCCTGTTTGAAACTTGAGGTCGGTCAGACGAGCGATGTCGTCCATACGCAGTTCGGCTATCACATAATAAAGCTGACGGACAAGAAAGAGCCGGAGATACAGAGTTACGAAGAGACCAGGCGTTTTGTCGAAAGCGAGCTCAAGAAGAAGAAACGCAGCGAGCTTTTCGATACCTTCGTTATGGACCTCAAGAAAAAATACGGAGTCGAGATTAAAGAGGATGTCTTCAAGTCCCTTGAAGACGTGAGCGAGAAAGAAGGCGAGAAGCTTGAGAAAAATTAATGCTAAAATGCTGATTCTGCCGGCCGTAATTATCGGAGCGGCCATATGCGCGGCGAACCCGGGATATGCCGAGGTCGTGGATAAGATAGCGATAGTGGTGAACGACGAGATAATCTGTGACAGCGAGATAGAGGGCATGCTCGTCCCCGTATATGATAAATTCAAGACGGTATACAGCGGCGAAGCGCTCATGGCAAAGTTGGAAGATGCCAGACAAAAAGCGGTAGAACGCCTGATAGAAGACCGCCTCGTCCTCAGCGAGGCCAAAAAACAGAACATAACAGTGGATGACAGGGAGGTAGAGGAGAAGGTCGCAGACGCGAAGAGGCGTTTCGGTTCTCAGGAGGTCTTCGAGGAAGCGCTGGCAAGCCAGCGCCTTACATTGAAGGAGCTTAAGGGCCGGTACAGGGAACAGATAATGACGCGGAAGATGATGGACATGAAGGTCGGAAGCACAATATCTATTACGCCCGTCGAGGTGAATAATTATTACAACAACCACCTGGACGATTTTTCCCAGGAAGAAGCTTTGAAGCTTCGTAATATACTTATAAGGGTCAAGGAGGGGACCGATATCAATAAGGCGCTGGAACTGGCCAGGGAGATCTCCGGGAAGCTTAAAGAGGGCGGAGATTTTTCGGAATTGGCGAGTTCCTACTCGGAAGGCCCGGGCGCGCAAGAGGGCGGGCTCATGGGATATGTGAAGAGAGGAGACCTGCTCCCGGAAATAGAGAAAGCGGTCTTCAATATGAACGAAGGCGAGGTCTCTGATGTCATCCAGACGAGCCTCGGTTATCATATATTAAAGATCGACGAGAAGAGGCCTGCCAGGACGCTTACCCTGAATGAAGCCCGTCGGGACGTGGAGGAGGCTCTGTACAGGGAGAAGACGAATGAAAAGGTAAAGGGGTGGATAGAAGGCCTCAAGAAGAATGCATACATCGCGTTCAAATAAAAAAAAGATAGTCATTACTATGGGTGACCCGTCCGGCGTAGGGCCGGAAGTGACCCTCAAGGCGCTGGCAAGTCCAAAGATAAAAGGGCTTGCCGATTTTTTGCTTATAGGGGACAGGGCCGCCCTGGACAGGACGGCGGGCGACATGGCCCTGAAGTTTAAGTGTGAGCTCTTAGACCTAGCCAATGTACCTGCAGCCTCTTTTAAATACGGCGTTCAGAGCCCGGTCTTTGGAAAAGCCGCGATAGGATATCTGGACGCTGCCATCCGGCTCCTGCGTAAGGGCGAAGCCGACGCTCTCGTAACCGCTCCCGTAAACAAGATGTCCATAAGGATGGCCGGAATTAAAAAGTTCGAGGGACACACCGAGTATCTCGCTGAAAAGACGGGCTCGAAGAATTTCGCGATGATGTTCGTCGGCGGCAGGCTTAAGATCACGCTCGTGACCAGACACATCGCGTTAAGGCGCGTGCCTGGAAGTCTTGCAGTGGAGCCGATATGCAGGACGATATGCATAACCCATAAATACCTGCGCGAATATTTCAACATAAAAGATCCACGCATAGGGGTCTCGGGATT
>JAQUSE010000293.1 GCA_028715235.1 Candidatus Omnitrophota bacterium
GGAGGAGCGTTCTCTGTCAGGCTCTGCACATATATATAATCAGGGCCGGCCGGGCTCCCCACGCTTTTGCTTGCCGGACAATCGAAACTCTTCTGGTCCTCTACGTAATTCGGATAGAGCTCCCCCAGTGTTTGCGGGAACGCGCCATTATGGTCTGCCGCATATGAATGCAGCCCGAGGCTGATATGCCGTAAGTTGTTGGCGCAGTTTATCTTGCGAGCGCGGGCCTTGGCTATCTGGACAAACGGCGTCAGGACGATCAAAGTGGCCATACATATCGCCACTACGACCAGCAGCTCCATAAGCGTGAACGCTCTATTCTTCATAAGGCCTCAAAAATTAGACTATATATTAAAATTTAACGCCTTGTCAACGACCATTTTCGCCAGGTTTTTCTTCGTTTTGCGCCTCACTATCGTCTTATTTCCCAGCCTGTCCATTATCACTACATCGACGCGGCCCGGGCCGAACACATCGTTCTTCGACGACAGCCTGTTCGCCACTATAAGGTCGAGCCTCTTCTCTTTCAATTTCCTCGCGGCGTTCTTTTCGAGGCCCTCTGTCTCCAACGCGAATCCGACCAGAGTCCCGTGTTTTTTCCTGCCGGCCTCTCGGAGTATGTCGGGGTTCTCGACCAATTCCAATCTCATCGCACCGCCGCGCCGCTTTATCTTGCTCCCCGCTTCCCGGCGAACCCGCCAATCGGATACCGCGGCGGCCATTATCACGCACTCAGCCGATGCTAAATTCTTCATCACGGCTTTCAGCATCTCGGAGGCGCTTTCTGCGTTTATGACCTTTACTCCCGACGGGGCTTTTAAAGATGTCGGCCCGCTTATGAGGACGACGCGCTTTCCTCTTCTCTTAGCTTCCCTGGCTATTTCATATCCGAATGTTCCTGTAGAATAATTTGATATGAACCTTACGGGGTCTATTCGTTCTCGCGTGGGCCCTGCGGTTATAAGGACAGTGCCGATATTTGACCTCACTTCAAAAGCCTTAACGCTTCTTTTACGATATCCTGCGTATCGGCAAGGTGGCCTATGGCTACGTGCCCGCAGGCGAGATGCCCTTTTATCGGGCCTATGAACTTGTATCCTATCTTTTTAAGTTTGGCGATGTTCTCCTGGACTATGTCGTGCGTATACATCTTCTCGTTCATGGCCGGAGCTACCAGCACAGGCGCTTTCGATGCGAATACGACGCAGCTCAATATATCGTCGCAAGTGCCGCCCGCCAGCTTCCCGATGATATTCGCGGTTGCCGGCGCAATCAATATAAGATCCGCCTTATCGGCAAGCGATGTGTGGACCGGATTCCAGTCATCAGGCAGGTCGAACATGTCGACGACGACTTTATTGCGCGACAACGTCTGGAGGGTCAGCGGCGTTATGAACCGTTCCCCTTCTTTGGTCAACAACACCTGGACGTCGATCGACGCTTTCCGGAGCGCACTTATTATCTCGCATGCCTTGTACGCGGCGATGCTGCCGGTCACGCCCAGAAGTACGGTCTTCTGCGCCTTTGTCACTTCTTTTCCTTTTCCTTCGTCTTGTACGTTATCTTGCCCTCGGATATCTCCTGCAGCGCTACGTTTATGGTCTTTATCTCCGGAGCGGCCGCTACGAGCCTTGCCGCGCCGTCGGAGAGCTCGATCGCCCTCATCGTCGTAAGCACCACGAGCTTGTAAGTGCTTCCGGTCTTATTCAATAATTTTTCGATATCGACCTCGTACATCTTCTACGCTCCTCCCAGTTCCAACGTTATGATCTTCTTCAGCTTCTTATAGGCGCTGTCCAGCCTGTCGTTTATTATCCTGTAATCGTACTTCTTTTTGTAGGCCATCTCCTTCTTCGCGAGGCTCAGCCTCTTCAATATCATCTTCGGGTGGTCCGACATCCTCGAGCGCAGCCGTTTGCTCAGCACTTTCATGGAGGGCGGCAATATAAATATGAGCACGCTCTTTTTGGGGAACTCCTTCCTTACCTTCATCGCCCCTTTGACGTCTATGCTCAATACGACCGATCTGCCTCTTTTTAAATTTTCTTTTATGGCGTTCTTCGGCGTGCCGTAGAAATTGCCGAAATTCTCCTCGTGCTCCAGGAAATCGCCGCTATCTACCATGCGCTTAAAGCGCTTATCCGATACAAAGAAATAATCGACGCCGTCCTTCTCCCCCGGCCTGGGTTTCCTGGTCGTCGTCGATATGGAGCGCTCGAGGCCTTTTTTTTCGCCGAGCAGCTTATTGCACAGGGTCGTTTTTCCCGATCCCGACGGAGCTGAGATTACAAATAGTTTGGCGGCCGTCTTTTTCATCACTCCAGGTTCTTAGCCTGTTCGCGTATCTTTTCTATTTCCCCTTTTATCTCTATCACGTTCTTGGATATCTTGAAATCGCTGGCCTTTGAGCCTATGGTGTTTATCTCCCGGTGCAGTTCCTGGGCGATGAAATCCAGTTTCTTGCCGACCTCCCCGTTCATGGAGATCGTCTTGTTGAAATTGGCGAGGTGGTTTCCCAGTCTCGTTATCTCCTCCGAAATATCGCTGTTCTTCGCGAATATCGCCACTTCCATCTCCAGCCTGCCCATGTCGATCTCGCGGCCGCCGGTAAGTTCTTTGACCCTGTCGGCGAAACGCTTCCTGTACTCGTCGATGTTCAGGTGGGCCCTTGATTTTATTACGGTGAGCATTTTCTCTATCGCCCTGGCCCTGCCGGACAGGTCTGCGCAGAGCCCCTTA
>JAQUSE010000294.1 GCA_028715235.1 Candidatus Omnitrophota bacterium
CTCGAGGAAGTCCTCGGCGTCGGGTTCCTTACCCAGAGCCATCACCGATACGAGTATCGTTTCGTCGCTCGGTCTATCCCATGTCTGGGATATGACGCTGCGGGTCTTCGTGTCCCAACCGTGCGAGAATTGTTTAGAATATATATTCAGGAATAGCCGCCATTCGAGTTTGTTATATATTGTCTCGACCTTATCCTTGACCTCACCGCCGAAATATTCGCCTGCTACGATAGCGCCGGCCATGAAGATCGCCATGTCTACGGTAGAGACCTCGCGGTTATCAAAGCATGTACCGTCGGCATTTATAAAATGAGGCAGGAAACCTCCGTAACCATATTCGTTGCCGTAAGACGTTTGCCTATTCTGATACGCGATGCAGTTATCGAGTATCTGCACAACCCTTTCGCGCGCTTGCGCGCCGGTTATGGTCCATGGAGAATTAGGATTTACGACCTGGCTATTGTTCGCTATGGCCGAGAGAGCGGCGAGTCCGAACCCTGTGGCGCCGACGCTCGCGCAATAGCAATTCATGGTGCTGTCTTTGACAAAACCGTTCGATAAGACTTCATAATAGAAATAGGCCGCGGACTTTGCCTCCGTTTCCCATAACAATTGAAAATCGGTCAGCGCGGGATACGGCGCCACATTTATACTAAGCGTCTGAGTGTCCGTCCGCCCCTTATAGTCTTTCGCCTCTACTATAAAATCGTACGTTCCTGCGGCGCTTGGCCAACCTGTGATCTCACCGGTCCGGCTGTTAATGCCGAGCCCTGAAGGAACGGAGCCGCTCACTATAGACCACGTATACGGCAGCACACCGTTATCCACATACAACGTTTCCGAATAACGCTCATTGACCACACCGTCGGGAAGACCCTTGGTAAAGATCTCCGGCGGCGGGGCAATCACGTTCACACAATCCGTTACGGTCTTTGTATTGGAGCCGCCGGTGCCGGTGGCGGTAAGCGCGACAGTATAATAGCTCTGGGACAGCGGCCGGCTTCGTGTGTTTTCGATCTTAATATGGTCCCAGAACGCTTCTATATAATCGGGAGTAGCCGGCGGATACGGCGAAACAGTGCCGCCGGATATGATCTGCCCGAAATAGACGCTCGAAGGATAGCCGTGTCCCGCGGTATGTTTCATATCGGCCGCTATCCGTTTCACACCGTCTACATAGACGTTAACGACGCCGTTCAGGACTTTTACCCGATATGTGTGAAAATCGGATGTTGTATCCATTTCATATATTGCCTTGTATTCGGCGCTCCAGCCCAGATTGATGTTATTGGGTGTAATGTCGAGCCGCCAGGCATAATTGTCATCATAGGCGCCCAGGCACATCGCTCCATATGAAATGCCCGCGAACGACGCAAGCCGCATCCTCGCTTCTATAGTATAGAGCGACGCGGAAATAAAATCGGCGGGCTTGCTGTAATATACGGACTGCCCCGCGCTATAATCGCACTTATTATGCAGTACGCCGGCCTCGATCGTTTCGGTTTCGGGCGTGCCGTGGACATGCTGCGTCCATTCTGGACCTGTATCCTGCGGCAGGTCATCGGCCTGGTAATCGACATCCCATGGGCTCACGAGAGAATAAGTGTGGACCGGGTTTGCCGCTGCGCTCTTAGCGCCGTCGCCGAAATCCCACGAACGGCTTGTAACGGGTCCTGTGGTCTTATCCGTGAACTGGACTGTAAGCGGGGTATCGCCGCTCGCCGGATCCGCGGTGAAATCGGCGGCAGGCGGAGTTATCTGCGCCTGCACCTTCCATGTCCCTTTTTGGACCCATCCGGTTGCGGCGTTCTTCGAATCGACCGCGTAAAGATATGTCCTCTTTGTCATTGACGAAGCGGCAGGGGCCTTGAAAGTGACATTCCAGTTCACCACAAGCACCTTACCCGAGGCAATCACTCTGGTCCTGGAACAATCGAGTTTCACATATGAATTTTCCAGTATGATATTCGAGCCGGGAACGCCGCTTCCGGGCACAAATCCTGTGCCCGCGTCATTATACAGGTATAGCCTGTTAGCCGCCCTGTTGTAATAACCGCAAAAAGCCTTTTTGCGGTTAGTAGAGGTATTGATCTGGCATATCGCCGTCTTGATATCGGAATAACCGTTGTTGTCGGCGTATGAAGATGTAAAATTGACCGGCATCGCCGTTCGGGCAGATCCGCGCGAAGGTGTAAGGGTGTTGGCTTTAGGCGCATAGTTCGCTGTGTATACGGCGGCCGCGGATATCCCTGCGGCCGTAATTAGAAAAATCGCCGTTAAAAAAATTACGGTCCTGACTTTCATATTTTCTCTCCTTCTTTTATGTTGAATGTCGTTCTATAAGCCTGAAAGGGAATTTACGTTTTATGGTCTTCTTCTGGCTGCCGGACACGATATCCTTCAATATGCCGACCGCGGCCTTCCCCATTTCATGCAACTCGAAGTTTATCGTCGTAAGAGGGGGGTTCGAAAACTCACCTGCCGCTATCCCGTCAAAGCCCGTCACCACGACCTCCTGGGGGCACCTCAAGCCAGCCTCGCCTATGGCGCGCAATACTCCAAGCGCCATCGCGTCGTTCACACAGAAGATGACGCCGCGATAATCGGGCCGTTTGCTGAAAAGGCTGATCGCGGCCTTATAACCGCCGATCTCCTGGAAATAGCCGTTTGCCGCGTCCTGCATCGGATCGAACCGTATCTCTGCTTCTTTCAGCGCGTCCAGGAAGCCTT
>JAQUSE010000295.1 GCA_028715235.1 Candidatus Omnitrophota bacterium
AAGCATTACAGCGCCTTTGCCCTCCCTGATGCCGTATAATATCCTCGCCAGCGCTTCTTCATGCCTGGAGGAGTAATACATGAATTTCGGGTCGGGCGTGTTCTCGAAAGGCTTCTCTTTCAGTCCCCAATACGTCTCATACATTCAGGCCGTCTTCCTGTTTGCGCCGGAGGCCGGTTTAGCCGCATTAGCATAATATTTTCCGCCGTAACTGTAATAAGGGGCCATGGTAAGTTTCGAGATGACGTTATTCAATATCAGGCCGTTCACGGTGCCTTTGCCTCTTATGTTCTCTATGTTCGACTTCACCCTCTTCAGAGTAAGCCGGGAAGTAAACCCGACCTTGTAAACAATCATGACATCATCCACCATAGGTAATAAGACAGAGGTATCGCTTACCGATAAGATCGGACATGTGTCTATTATTACTATATCGTATTTTGCTTTGAAATATTCTATTATCTCTTTTATGCGTTCCGCTCCGAACATGTGCATGCCGGTAGGCGCAATGGAACCGGCCGTCATAATATGTAAGTTATTAAGCCATGATTTTTTGAACATCTCCTCGGCATTTTGTTCCTGATCACTCAACATGATATCGGTGATATTCTTTATTACCGACTGTTCGGCTTCTTTGAGGTCGGTCTTACCGGCTATTATATCGACGAAGCCCTTAGACTTTTCAGGAAAGCCGAATAATTGATGGACTGAGGGCCTGCGTGAATCCGAGTCGATGAGAAGGGTCTTATACCCCATCTGCGCCATCAATGTCGCAAGGTTTGACGAGATCATACTCTTACCTTCCTGCGGCACGGCGCTTGTTATTAGCAGCGTCTTGTTTTTGATGCGCCCGGAAGGCCCGCCCAGGATCGCCTGTATGTTCGTTCCGAGTATGCGGAAGGCCTCCTCAAACAACGGATCCACCGAATAGAAAGCCATTAAAAGACCTTTGGGGTTTATCCCAGCCGTAGATCGCTTCACTTTGAAGATGCGCTGCCGCCAGACCCCTTCTTTCACAGCGGACTTAGAGGCGCAGGGAATGATCCCAACCACTTTGATCTTGAGAAGATTCTCTATGTCTTCAACGCTGTTGAAGGATGTCTCTACCACATGCTCGATAAAGAGCGGCACAGTTATCCCGGCCAGCGCTCCATATAATATGCCAAGCAGATAATGGATCAATGTCGGGAACGACTTCTTCTGCGGAGGTATCGCGTCCTCAACAAGGGAAATATTATCGATCACCTCGGCCTCTTTTATCTGGGCTTCCTGCAATTTCTGCTTTAAGTCGTTATATATCTGCTGATCAAGCGTTATATCCCTAAGCAGTGTGCTGTATTCAAACTCCTCTACCGGAAGTTTCTGCAATTCCTGCTTCATCTCTTCTATCTGCTGTCTTAAAGCCAGGACATCGGGATGCTTCTCCGTATATATATTCAAAAGATCCACCCGCTTCTGGTCGAGCTGGTCTATCTGTTTCCGAAGCGTTTCAGCAGTTCCGATGACTCCGGACGAAGTAAGCTGGCGCATCCTGCCCTCTTCTTTTTTCAGCTTCTCCGAAACCTCCTCCAGCGATTTTTTTATAAAGACGGCCACATTACGTTTCTGGAAATTTTTCTCGTTGAAGTTTATTTCTTTAAAAACTTCAAACATTTTATTCGCGATCCTGGCTGTCATGACGGGATCGGTATCGGTCACTTCGAGTTCGATCAGGTTGCTTTTAGGGACGACAGTAGTCGAGATGTTCTTCATATAATCTTCGATCTTGCTGATATCCCTGCTTGTCACCAGCCCTAAGTCGACAAGGGTCTTCTCGATATTGGACCTGCTGGAGATCAATTTCGCGTAATCATAAAGCTCCTCCACGGTCGTGGCAACACGGCCGGTGGGCTGCTCCTGATATACTTGAGACGGTATTATAGCGCTGTAAGCGCTGTCCACTTTGAACATAAGCCTGGCCTTATAAGTGGGCGCCTGCATCTTTAAAAAAAAGACCCAGCATATTACCGTAACGACGCAGACAACTATCGCCGTAAATCTTCTACGGTAGATTATATCCAGGTAGTCGTTCAGATTTAAATTTGGGACGTCCATAATAAGATTATTGTTTGTCCAGAGGTTTTGAGAATGTCCGCATATAGTACGCGCCGTTACCGGCATTATACGCGGCCTGCGCCCATACATTTACATTTCTCATAAACTGCGTGAAGTCCGCGATAAAATGCCTGGGCACATAGACTATATCGCCGTTAGTCAGTAAAAGGGCCCTATCGACGCTTCCCTTGCGCAGAGCCTTAAATAAATCAACCCTCTTTACCTTCGGGTGATCGGTCAGGTTATCGCTTACTACTATGAGGCTTTCCATCTTCGCGTCACGCGTGATATCGCCGGCCAACGCTATGGCGTCAACTATCGTTATCACTCCTTCATACGTATAGACGCCCGGATACTGGACCTCGCCGAGGATGATGATCTTATTTCCCGATATCTCCGATATCAGCACTGTGACATCCGGGACCCTGATATACAACGATAGTTTTTCCTTAAGGCTTGCTTGAAGCTGGTCGACCGTAAGCCCGATCGCCTTTATTTTTCCCGCCAGAGGATAATACAGATAACCGTCGGGATTTATCCTGACCTTCCGCGTAAGATTGGGATGGTTCCATATGCTGATCTCCAGCACATCACCTATGCACAGATAATACTCCTGCACCTGGGC
>JAQUSE010000296.1 GCA_028715235.1 Candidatus Omnitrophota bacterium
AGCGTTCTTGTCGCCCCTGAATAGGGATTGATGGACGTGCATACCGCTTCCCGCGACGCCGTATATTGGCTTCGGCATGAAAGTGGCGTACACGCCGTGAGCCTTTGCCACTTCCTTTATGCAATATCTGGCCGTTATGATGTTGTCGGCCATAGTTAAAGCCTTGTTGTATCTTAAATCTATCTCGTGTTGGGACGGGGCGACTTCGTGGTGGCTCGCCTCCATGGGTATGCCCATCTTTTCCAGTATCCCGACGGTCTTATTCCTCAGGACGTCCGCTATGTCGTTAGGAATGAGCTCGAAATATGTCCCTTCATCCAGGGTCTCGGGAGATTTCTCTGATTTAAAATAAAAATATTCAAGCTCCGGACCTATGTAAAAGGTCAGCCCCATCTTTTCGGCCCTCGCGAGGTTCCTCTTAAGCGCGTACCTGGAGTCGCCTGCGTAAGGCGTCCTGTCGGGGTTGAGTATGTCGCAGAACAGCCTCGCTACCGGTTCCGTCGAGCCCTCCCACGGCAGTATCTGGAACGTCGCCGGGTCAGGCATAGCTATGATATCGGATTCCTGGGCCTCGGCAAAGCCCGTTACCGAAGAGCCGTCGAAACCTTTGCCGTGATACAGCGCCTCCTCGAGATCTCTTTGCGTTATCGAAACGCACTTCAATATGCCGAGGATATCGACGAACCATAGTTGTATGGTGTTTATGTTGTTGTCCCTTACCATCTTAAGGACTTTGGCTTCGCTCCCTTTTCCGTGCAACGTCTTCTTCATATCGGCCTCTTTATGGTGGTCTTCGCCTTTTTTAAGTTTTACTACCTCATCGTTGTCGATGATGTATTGCCTGCCCGCCCTCGTAGCCTTGATGACACCCTTATTTATCTTATCTATGACGGCCTGCCTCGATATGCCCATCACCTTGGCCAGCTGGGTGGGGCTTATGTATCCTTGTGCCATAATGTCTCCTTTGCTTGACAATTGTCAAGTCTATCATATCGCTTGTCACTTGTCAAGTGTAAAGTGGGAAAATATTTCACCGAGTCCGGCTCTAACCTAAGCCTAGTTATGTGAGCACTGAAAATATTCCCCCTGCAGTATATATATGGGGTCGGTCTTTGTTCAGTCGAAAAACGGGAGCCTGCGGCAACTCGGCCGGCGTCCCGCCTTCGGCGGGACGATGATCCGGCCTCGAACAGCCTTGGCTCTTTTAATATCAAAACATTGTTATATATAACCGTTTTTCTTCTTCACAAAGACCTAATATTTTCAATGTGCTCATCATAACTTCGGCTTAGGTTATCGACTAGAGATGAAATTTTTCTGAAAGGACAGATCAGGACAGCAGGGGAAGGATGGCTTTGGCGGCGCGCATGCGGGCGCCGGGCCCGCCTAAAGAAGTTTTGACGACCTGCAGTTCGCTGCGCATGGCGGCCATCTTGCCGGCGTCTTCAATTATCTCAAAAGCCTTGGCGGCGATCTTTTCAGGCGTCGCGTCATACTGCAGGAATTCGGGCGCTACCTCTTTGCCGGCGATGATATTGGCGAGCCCCAGGAAGGGCGATCTCATGACCGCCTTATACAGTAGATACGTAATGAAGCTCGCCTTATACATCAAGACGAAAGGCGTCCCGATCATGGCGGTCTCGAGCGTCGCAGTTCCCGACGCCACTATCGCGAAATCGGAAGCGCCGACGATGTTATACGTGTCGCTTGTGGCGATCCTGGCGTCGAGGCCGCTCTTGCCGATAGCCTCTTCATAGAGACTAAGGGGAAGGCCGGGATGGCGCGCTATTATGAATTGGGCGCCTTTCAGCTTATCGTTCAGGATGCCTGCCGCGGACAACATTACAGGCAGGAAAGACTTAACCTCTAACGACCGCGAACCGGGCAGCAGGGTGATCGTCTTCTTTCCTTTTAAAAGATCGTACGCCTTCATTACGTCATCCCTGGGCAAAGTCATCTTAACTATATCGACAAGGGGATGGCCCACAAATTCCGCGTCCACCCCGTATTTTTTATACAGCTCCTCCTCGAACTTGAAAAATACCACCATCTTTTTTACGCATCTCTTTATTATCTCGATCCTGTCGAATCCCCACGCCCATATCTGCGGGCTTATGTAATATACGACGGGTATCGACCTCTTCTTCAGGGCCTTTGCGAGCCTCAGGTTAAAACCGGGATAGTCGACCAGTATGGCAAGGTCCGGCTTTTGGGCGTCTATCTTCGACATGACCGCTTTATACGCTTTTCCGACGGTAGCTATGTTCTTTACGACCTCGACAGCGCCTACCAATGCGAGTTTCGATATGTCGAAGACCACCTCAACGCCGGCTTCTTTGGAGAGTTCGCCGCCGAGCCCGAAAAAGCTAAGCCCCTGCTGCATGGATCTCAGGTCTTTTACCAGATTGGAAGCATGAAGGTCGCCGGACGGCTCTCCGGCCACTATGAGGATATTCATGATTTTTTTGAGGGGAGTATCTTTTCCGTTATTTGAAGCGCCACCTGGAGGGCGCGTTTTCCTTCAACCCCGGAAACTTTCGGCCGCTTGCCCGTTCTTACGCATTCGACAAACGACTTCAACTCCCGTTTCAACGCCTCTTTCTTTTTTATCTTTATTTTCTCTTTTATTATCTTGTCTTCGGTCTTTTTGAATATCGCGGCGTCCTGGGTGACGTAGTCCAGCGAAACATAGGAGTCTTCCTGGAATATGCGCATCTTC
>JAQUSE010000297.1 GCA_028715235.1 Candidatus Omnitrophota bacterium
TTTCTACGGCGCGATAGACGGCAAGATATCGGCCACGGTATCGGGGTCGATACAGGGCAAGGTCCTCGAGGCATCGGCCTCGGACGGGGAGATCGTGGAAGGACTTATATCGTAAAAAAGCTTCAAAAGAAAGGAAGGATGAAAGATGGGAGTAGATTATCAGGGTTCGAGGGCGGTTCCGAGGATGGAGTTAGGCGAGGCGGCCCTTGAATACATCCAGCAGCAGGACGAGTTTATCGGGACGAAGGTGCTCCCGATATTCGAGACGAAGAAGAAGGCGAGTATATTCCCCGCCATCACGAGGGAAGTCATAACCCGGGAAGCCGATACGAGACGCGCCCCGCGCGGTAATTACAATCGTGACGGTATTCAGGCCAAGGACAGGTCGTATGCCTGCGAGGAATTCGGTCTTGAAGGGCCTCTGGACGACTCTGAAAGGTCGCTCTATGAGACCGACTTCAACGCTGAACTCACCACGGTTCAGATCGTGACCCGGCGCGTATTGCAGGGTCAGGAGAGGAGGATCGCGGCCAAGGTATTCAATCCGGCTACCTTTACCGGAGCGGCCCTTTACACGGACTACTCGGGAGCTCCGTGGGACAACGCATCCACCGACGTTGCGGCTCAGGTGAGGGCCTCGCGGGAGAAGGTAAGGCAGAATACGGGCATGGATCCGCGCACGCTCATCTGCTCGAAAGCCAATATCGACAGGCTATTGGCCAATAACGGGATCAAGGACGCGATCAAGTATGTCGCGCGGCTTACCGAAGCCGAGATTCTGAACGCGCTGGCCGATATCCTCGGGATAAAGGAGATCGTGGTCGGTAAGGGCATCTATAACTCAGCCAAGGAAGGAAAGCCCTTCGCATCGGCGGACATCTGGAACGACGATTACGCGCTTGTAGCCGTGATCGACGCAAGTCAGAGGCTCTCGAGCCCGTCCTTGGGAAGGACCTTCCTGTGGACGCTCGACTCACCTGAGAACGCCACGGTCGAGCAGTATCGGGACGATGCCGCAAGGAGCGATATATTCAGAGTCAGACAGCATGTTGACGAGCATATTATCGATCCTTACTTCGGGCATCTCATGAAGGTAGACGCCTAAAAGGCGAGGGAAAAGTTCGGGGGCGGTCTTTACGGCCGCCTCCGGACGACCAAAGGAACCATGTCGTTAAAGAATGATCTGACAAAAGACGTTATAAACACGTTTCTAAATACGGACGAGTTTGCGGAGGATATTGTATATACGCCGAAAGGCGAGAGTGCGAAGCCCATCCGCGCCATCGTAAACCGCAAAAGGCTCGATCCGTCATTGGAGGATTCGGGAAGGGTCCTTGCGGGACAGGCCGAAATATTCGTGGCAAATGACGCGACGTACGGTGTTTCGCTCGTATCTAAGGGTCAGGATAAGGTGTCTGTTCCTGAGGTAATAGGGGCTCCGGCGATCGAGTGGGTTGTTATCGATATCATAGATCACGACGAGGGGATGTTTCACCTTCTCATTCAAAAATGACAAAACTGACAGTCGAAATAAATACGAAGAATCTTGAAAGAGCCCTCAGGCTTTTTCCGAAAGAACTGAAAATGGAGCTCGGCGACGGCTTCGATCATATCTCGCGCAAATTCTTAAAGACCTTTAAGCAGACGAGATTACAGGGTCCTCCGGGGGTAAAGGGGCGTTCTCACGGGATATTCAGCCACTTCACTAGGGCAAGTCTTGTCTCGCGCGATATCGAAGGCATGGGTATGACAATATTCTCGGATTCCAAGATATCGAGGATGCACGAGGAAGGGGCGACCATTAAAGCGGCCGGAGGCGAAAAGTTGGCCGCGCCTCTTTCGGCTCGGCCCGAGATGTTTATAGGCGGGCAGTATCCGGGACGATTGAAGAAAAAGTACCGCGCTCCCCGGGCCATGAAGAACGTCATTAAGATCGTCCTGAAAGGAAAATCGTTTCTTGCGAGGGTAAAGAAGAGATCAAGAGAACTCATCCCGTTATTCGTATTAAAGAATAGGATTAAGATTCGGCCGAGACTCGGCTTCTACAAGACGTGGGACGATATGCAGAACGAACGCATAGTCATTCTTAATAAATCGATAAAGAAGGCTTTGGACAGCGTATGACAGTCAGAGAATCGATCCTTGAAAATATAAAGACTACGCTTGAGTCCATCACGGAAGCGGGCGGTTATCACAATACGATCGCAAGTGTCCAGAGGTGGAAGCAATCCGGCAACAGTCTCGTTAACATTCCCTGTATTGTCATTAACGCCGGCCCCGAAACCAAGGAGCCGGTTCCTAATCCTTTTACGACCTGCCGATTCACCGTGTATCTCGATATCTGGACAAGACAGGACGAATCGGACCCCGCTTCTACAGACGCGCTACTCAACAGTCTTTTGGGCGATGTCGAAAAATCTTTAATGATCGATATCACAAGAGGAAATTTCGCGAAGGATACCAATATAAGATCGAATGTCATGTTCGAGACGGCCGAGGGTCAGCCTCACGCCGGCATAATAGTGGAACTCGAAATCGTTTATCAGCACAGACAAACCGATCCCGAAATATCGGGGTAGATAGGAGGAAGGATGCTATCAAGAAGAAGGCAGATTGCCGTAAAGACGGAAGCCCAAGAAGGCGTTGCCGAGGCGGTATCGGCCGTAGACGCGAAGCTTCTCGTATATGACCCTAAGGCTAGCTTTGACACGGAGATG
>JAQUSE010000298.1 GCA_028715235.1 Candidatus Omnitrophota bacterium
GCCTGAGGAAAAGAACTTGTTATTGTAGAGATCTTCGGGTTCTCTTTAGATATATGCGTCTTCAGGTTCAATACAATCCCGTCCTGCCTTCCTACATGGTAGATTAATCCGAAAGTATTGCCCTCATCAAGCCCGGTTATGGTGCAGAGGATCGAAAAACCGAGCATATCCACCGCAAATTGCAATACACCGCCCAGGTTCTGCATGTCAACATCGGCGGTTATGCGCCTTGCTCTCTGCGGTATTATCCTGTTCTCCAGGAAGCTGAATTTTTTAGTTAACTCGTTTATGATCGTATCTTCAGCGGTCATTTCGTTTCTTTCTCTTCCAGACTTGTCAATAATTTGACTACGCCGTCTATTATGGCTTTTGGGCTTGCGGGGCAGCCCGGTATATACGCGGATACCGGGATGAGTCTATCGATGCCCGACTCTACGTTGTAGCATCCGTCGAAGACTCCGCCGGAGCACGCGCAGCTGCCTACTGCGACGACAAATTTCGGTTCGGGCATCTGATCATATATTCTTTTAAGCCTGCATTTTATCTGTTTGGTGACGGGACCTGAGCATACCAGCACATCGGCGTGCCTGGGAGTCCCTTTTAATATAACGCCGAAACGTTCGAGATCATAGCGCGGTGTAAGAGCGGCGATGATCTCTATGTCGCAGGCGTTGCATGCCCCGGTATTAAAATGCAGTATCCAAGGGGATTTTATACGCGCCCAGGTTACTACTTTTTGTATAAGCTTCACTGCTATCTCCTGAATAATGTTAATAATGCCACAGCCGCGCCCAAAAGATAAATGACAGCGATGATGAGCGATCCGGTTGTCTCTATAGGCGCAGTTGTCACCATCAATGTAACGACGTGAAGGATGGTGAAGAAAAACGCGAACGGGAAGAATTGGCTATAGTCCGGCTGCATCAAATTGGTAGAGACGTCCTCCCCGCAAGCATAAGACTTCTCCTGGCCGCCTATATCTCCATGTCTTTTGAATGCCAGGCCTGACATGAGACGTACGCACCCGAGCGTCACTGCCAGGATTATCAGGAATGCTACCGGAGGAGAAAGTAATATCTTATCCATATCCTACCCTTTGAGGTTGTTCAGTCGTCTTATGTCCAGGTCATCGTTATGCCTGAAGACCCGGAGAGCAATGCCTCCCGCTACTACCACGATGACTACTTCGATCACTATTATGGTTACGACAAGGCTCTGTGTAAGAGCGGTCATACCTGTAAAATACCCCGCGGCTATGACAAGAAGCGTCGCCGCTTTTATTAAAAGCTCCAGGCCTATTATCGCGCGTATAAGGCTGCGCGTAACGAGCAGGCAGTAAAATCCCGCGACCGACAATAGAGCGACAAAAAAACCGAATGTCAGGAACCCCTGCCAGGCTTCAACGTTCATCTTTATCCTTCCCCTCCACGAACAGTATTACGACGCCCAATGCGCCCGCTATCATCAATATTATCTGACCGAACAGGTCGAGCTGCCTTACATCCCAGATGACCCTCCTGGGATCGGGCGCGGCTGCCTGCGCCGCGATGTATTTGTCGGCCATGCCGGCAAAATCATTTGGTATCTTAAGAAAGTATAGCGCAACTCCTGCGAGGATCATTACGAAAGGAAGATAACCAAACCTTTTATGCCTGGCTTTTGACCTCTCTATTATCTCTTTATGGGTCAGAGGTTTTGTCAGGCTTATAGTGCTTACGAAGACGACCGTTATGAGCCCCGTACAGACCGAAAGCTCGAATACCGCGGCAAGCGGCGAGTTCAGCCTGAACATGAGTATAGTCAGGACCGCGCTGGTGACTGCCAGGCCTATAGTGGCTTTAAGCAGGCTCCTTCCCATGACAGTCCACATCGTGGCTATCGTCATAAGTACCAGGAGGAGTAAATTTATGTTCATATCGTTTATCATATTATTTAACCAGTATCTCCTTCACCGGCATAAAAAAAATGTTGAATATTATCGGGAAGAACAATCCTACCCCTATCGTTATTGCCGCGAGTATTGAAGATGTCAGGACGAAGCCGAAATTCGCCTCTTTAATGTTTTCAAGCCCGACCGCCAGCTCCCCAAAGAATACGGTCCTCTGCATATACAGGAAGTAGGCCAGCGTCACGACGCTTGCCATAATAGCTATGGCCGCGTATGAATAATAGGCGCTTTGCCACAGCGCTATTATTATGATCAATTTTGACCAGAAGCCGGCAAACGGAGGTATTCCGGATGTAGAGAGCATACCTATCACAGAAGTGGCTCCAGTGACAGGCATCCTGGAAGAGAGCCCTCCCATTTTTTGCATATCGTTGGTGCCGACCTGTTTTTCCACTGCGGCTGCATTTACGAATAGAAGCGATTTGAATATGGCGTGGTTGAATAGATGGAATACGGCTCCGGCGATACCGAGAGCAGTTCCCGTGCCGAACCCTAAAACTATATATCCTATCTGGCTTATGCTCGAATAGGCCAGCATGCGTTTAAAATTTTTCTGCCCCAGAGCGGCAAAGGCGCCTGCCAGGATCGAGATAGTACCAAGGAGCATCAACATCGTTCTTATGCGTTCGTCAAATATGAATACGGACGCCGCCATCCTGATCAGGGTGTATATCCCGGCGGCTTTGGTGACTATGCCCCCCAGCAGAATGGATACCGGCGCGGGCGCGGCCATATACGCGTCCGGAAGCCATCCGTGGAACGGC
>JAQUSE010000299.1 GCA_028715235.1 Candidatus Omnitrophota bacterium
ACGCTGTGACTGTATTTGACCTGGCAAACCCGTCTGAGGAGAGCGGATATTCGAATGAAGCCGCCGTTACAACAGGGTATTACGAAGTCGATTATGGGGACGGCCGCGAGCCAAACGTCTTTGGCGGCGTATCGAGCGGGCCGTTTGCTTTTGTGCAGGGCGTCAGACATGACTGGACACAGGGCAGTATCAGGCAGCTCACATTGAGCCCCGGCCAGGAGGGCCTGATAGGCCTGAATAACGGGGATATAAGCCAGGCGACAGTCCTCTCCATCTGGATAAAAAGCGCAGGCCACGAGCCTGTGCAAATAGGACTTAAAGGGGCTGTTTCCGGGGACGCGTCAGTAAATATAACGACCGCAGAAGGGTGGCAGAATCTAAAGATAAAATTATCAGACTTCAGCGGAGTCTCGTTTAATAATATGGACAGGCTGTCTGTAAAGTCGCTGTCATCGTCGCCTATCGTTTTATACCTGGATGATATACGATTCACCACTGAAACTCTCGGGGGAAATTCCATTGAGGTTATGGCCAAACTTGTCGCGGATAATACAAGTAGTACAGGCATAGATTTTACCAATAGCGGCTCCTCGGATTACGCGCCTGCCAGGCAGTATCTTGAGGTAAAATACGCGACCAGCGCGAATAACTGGAAGATCTGGATATATACTAAGAATGATAATGGCATCCCTAAGTATATGGATGGCCAATACAACGGCCTGATGAGCTCAAACGGCAGGAACAGGGTGCCGTTACTATGGCGGGTCTACCCGAGCGTTCAATCAGGCGTCGTTCCGTGCAGCAGCGAATCGGATGTATATAGCGGCGCTACTATGACCTGGAATTTTATTAAGGATAAAAATGATGATGATTGGACCAGCGCCAACCAGCCCGGGGCCGAATATTCGGTAACGGCATACGGAACGACCGAATGGGCTCACTTAGCGGCTGTTCCTCCCGGACTCGGAGACAGGGACCCGGTTAATTCCACATTCATTATTTATCTTGGAGGTGTTTTTAAGAACGCGGCTGCCGCGGATTATTCCGCAGCGATCTATTTTGACTTGACGCATGAATAATGTGCTAAAATACGGGTAAAGATATGAAAACACATATTAAAACGATCTTCATGGTTCTGGCGCTTATAGCATCGTTCCTATCTTTAGCGGGCGATTCCGCGGCTGTCTTTGTAGATGAGTCGGCAGAGGTAAGCGCAGGAGGCGCGGTTCCGATTGTCCCGGGTACGGTTTTAGACGATTTCGATCAGGGCATTGGGATTAATGAGTGGAACGGAAATACCGGCGCATTTGCCAAGGAAGGCTCGGCTGCTACCTGTACCGCAAGTTATCCCAGTAGTAACGATCCCTCTAACCCCACCTTGCCCGGCAAATGCCTTCAGCTAGATTTTAACGTTGATGAAGACTCCAGTTTTTCCGGATACTATACCTCATTTGGAGGGGCCGGCACAGGAACTGATTACAAGACAACGAACATCTCTTTTTATGTAAAGGGTTCAGCCAACGGACTGTTATTCAAGATAGAGCTTAAGAATAAAAGCACGACTCAATACTGGAGCGATTCGGAATCCACTCATTATTATCGTAACAAATCCGCTATATACATTAACGATTACCTGAGTGGCGGTGTCACGACAAGCTGGCAGAAGGTTACAATACCGCTTCGCAATTTTGCCAATCTGGATGGATTCGCATCGATGGACGAGCTGGTATTTGTTTTTGAGAACTCTCAGAGCGTGACGAACGGAAGCACTCCCCACGGTACTATTTATGTTGATAATATCCTGTTTGACACGGCAGGCGCAAGCACTCTCAAAATTGACCATTTTAACGATAAAATAGGCATGGATTCTATGGGTGGGAATGTCGGGACATTCGGCGGATCGGGCGGCAGCATCACGAGCCTCGTTTTTTCAGGAACACAGATGGCCATATCTTATAACGTCAATGCCGGTTTTGCCGGGTCGGCATTTATCATTGGCGGCGGAAATGACTATAATAGCGGCATGGATAATCCGGACAAGGTAGGCTGGATAGCTATAGCGTCGGACTTCTCCGATTTTAACGTGCCCGCTACCAGCGGCATCAGCTTCAGGGCCATGGCGACTGACGTAACATCAAATCCCAAGGTAGTTAAGGTGGAGCTGATTTCAAGCGCAGGAACAAGTTATTATATAGTAAGCGGGGTTAATGCCACGGCAATGCAAACATTTAAAATACCGTTCACCAGTTTTACCGGTGTTACTCCAGATAAAACTACTATACGACAGGTAAATTTTGTATTTGAGGACTGGAGAATATACTATGGGGGCGGCAATAGAATTGGCGGTCTTTACATAGACGATCTTCAATTTGAAAAATAGCCGTATTGCGAAATTCGCTTGACCGTGCGGCATCTTATGTATATACTATCTACATCTTTGACATATCGATTTATATAGGCGCCCGAAAGGGCTCAAAAGGGAATTCCGAAATGGGGGAGGTTACGCCTCATTAAAGGAAACGGTCCCGCCGCTGTAAGGGATGACGAAATTCTAGATCAGGCCATTATTCCGCAAGGGATGAGAAGGCGTAGAAGAGTAGGGTGAATCCCAAGTCAGAAGACCTGCCTATATATTGAAGGCGTCGCAAGAACGCCGCATATACGGGTTTGTAGGACAGGGAGCTTACCCTTGGCATTTTCATGCCAAGGGT
>JAQUSE010000300.1 GCA_028715235.1 Candidatus Omnitrophota bacterium
ATTTTTCAGGGCGGCCTTCGCTTCCAGGGATATCTCTTTTTCCTGCGACAGATATCCGATGACCTCATAAGCAAAATACGGATTTACACAATCCGCTCCGTAGCCGAACAGCAGCGCAAAATGATGCACCTCTCTCGGTTCCGCGCTTTCGATTATCAGGCCGACCTGCGAACGGATCGTTTTTCTCACAAGGTGCTGGTGGACGGCGCTTGCGGTAAGGAGCGCGGGAAGGGCTGCATTGTCTTTGTCCGCTCCCCGGTCGCTCAATATGATGAACGAATACCCCTTCTCTATGGCGTATTCCGCCTCAAAACATATCCTCTCCAGAGCCTGCTTAAATCCATCCCTGCCGGTGGACACGTCAAAAAAAGTATATATCGTCTTCGTCCTGAATGCGTTTATGCTGATATCGCGTATCCTGGCAAGTTCCTCGTCCGTAAGTATCGGGTTCTTCACCTTCAGTTTGTGGCTGTGCCCAGGCGTCTCCTCAAGTATGTTCTTTTCCGGCCCGATAAAGCTTTCGAGGCTCATCACAAGCTTTTCTCTTATGGAGTCTATGGCTGGATTCGTCACCTGCGCGAATAGCTGTTTGAAATAGTTATAGAGGATCTGGTCTTTTTTCGACAGAAAGGCGTGAGGTATATCGCTTCCCATAGAGCCTACGGGTTCCTTCCCATCCTGAGCCATAGGCTTAATTATGACTTTCATGTCCTCCCGGGAATACCCGAACGCCTTTAAGCTCGATACGATATCCTCGCTCTTATTGTTTATAGCGCCGCCGGCAGAAAGCTTATCGAGGTCTACCATGTTCTCGGCATTCCATTTGCCATACGGACAGCGCGCAGAAACGCTCTTCTTTATCTCGGAATCGTGGACTATCCTCTTTGCCTTCGTATCTATGAAGAATATCTTGCCTGGCTCAAGTCTGCCGGAGATCTTGATCTCGGCCGGGTCTATGTCGAGAACACCGACTTCTGATGCCATAATCACAAAACCGTCATTGGTGACTATATAACGCGCCGGACGAAGACCGTTCCTGTCAAGAACCGCCCCTATATTTTGCCCGTCCGTAAAAGCGATCGCCGCGGGGCCATCCCACGGTTCCATAAAGCAGGCGTGATATCTGTAAAATTCCTTAAGATCCTTGGGCATGAAGTTATCATGTTCCCATGCCGCGGGGATCAGCATCATCATGGCGTGCTCAAGAGATCTCCCCGACAAGACGAGAAGTTCAAAGACATTATCTATTACAGCCGAATCGCTGCCGCCCTTTACTATTACCGGCTTCAACTTATCTATGTCCGAGCCGAATGATCCGCCTGATATCAGACGCTCGCGAGCGCTTACCCAGTTAACGTTCCCGCGCAGGGTATTTATCTCTCCGTTATGAGCCAGAAAACGAAAAGGCTGGGCCAGGTCCCATGTAGGAAATGTGTTCGTGCTGTAGCGCGAATGGACCATACATAACGAACTCTCTATGGAAACGTCCCGCAGGTCGGGAAAGAAACTTTTTAATTGCGTCGGCTTAAGGAGCCCTTTGTATACAAAAGTCCTCGACGAAAGGTTGGTAATATAAAAGAATGATTTCTGCCCGACAGTGGATGACTTGACGCAGTTCTCGACCTGTTTTCGTATGACATATAACTTTCTTTCAAAATCAAGCTGGTCGGCGAGGGCCGGGTCTCTCCCTATAAATACCTGGGAGATGAACGGCATGGTATCTCTGGCGGTCTTGCCTATTACAGAGCTATCCACCGGAATATCGCGCCATCCCAGGAATCGCTGGCCTTCTTCCTCTATAACGGTCTTGAATATCCCTATACAGGCCTCCTTGTCTCTAGCGTCCTGCGGGAGGAAAACAAGCCCTGTCCCGTAATGTCCGTACCCAGGCAGCTCCATGCCGGCTTTCTTGCATTCTTTCGTAAAAAATTTATGCGGCAACTGTATCAGTATGCCTGCGCCGTCGCCTGTCTCCGGGTCTGCGCCGACAGCGCCGCGGTGGCTCAAATGTTCGAGCGCCTCGATGCCTTTCCTCACTATCTCGTTGGACTGAGAGCCGTCAATATTGCAGACGAACCCTACTCCGCAGGAATCATGCTCAAACTGCGGATCATACAGCCCCTGTTTTTCGGGATAGCGGTTTGATTTCACGATCTATACCTCTCTACGTCTATGTTCAGCTTCTTTATCTTATTGCTCAGCGTGTTACGATGCAGCCCCAGTATCTTCGAGGCCGCCACCTGGTTGCCGCCGGAACGTTCCAGCGCCTTCACTATGACCGCCTTTTCTATATCGTCAATTATGCTGTCATAGATACGCTCGGAATTTCCCGCGTAAAAATACCGGTTTATTATATCGTAGACGTCATCCATAAAATGCCCATTTTTTATGCATCCCCCGGCAAAAAAATTTTGCGACCCCTGCCGCGCAGGGACGATATAACGCGGCAGAGGCCACAAAGATCTGTCAATTACAGGACTGAAAGGTATTTCTCCAGCTCGTGCTGCGGTACCTGGATCCTGTATTCGTCCCACTCCTTCTTCTTCAATTCAACGAACCTGGGAAATATATGGCTCCCGAGGATTTTTTTGACCAGTTCGCTGTTCTCGGCTATCGCGATCGCGTGACCCAGGCTGTCCGGCAGAGTCTCGATGCCCCTATCTTTTCTCTCGGCGTCGGTCAGGTGATACAGGTTCGTGTCCATGGCC
>JAQUSE010000301.1 GCA_028715235.1 Candidatus Omnitrophota bacterium
ACCCGTCACACCTCGTAGGTGGAATAGTCACACCTCGTAGGTGTAATTTTAGGCCTATACGTCGAAAATCACCTCGACCTGATAGCCTGCGTCCGTCTTCTTTATTTTCAGGTCCGAATAGGTCGCCGCCTTTATCTCTTTCTGCAGGCGGTTCCTGTTGGCCCCGACAGGCCTGCCGGTTGCGGAGGCCTGTATCCTGTTCCCGGTCAGCTCCTCGACTTTAAACTTAAAGAATATTATCTGCCTCGTATAAAAATTATACAAAAGTTCGTCGAGCCATAATACAAGAAGGTCTTCGTAGTTATCGGCCCGGAGGTCGAATTTATCCTCGGACCCGTCCTTCAGCCCCTCGAGGTCGGCGGCGAGATCGAACATGGCGAACGCGGCGTTCTCGAAGAGCTCTTTCAAGTCCTTGCCGAATACACGCACGCCTATATCCGCGGTATGGGGGAATTGCTCGTAACGCGTTTTCATCTATTTACGTTCCTGGTTTATCACTATCGTGCCCAGAGAGATGCCCTCTTTTTCGGCAAGCTCTTTCGCCTTCCTGTCCATCTCTTCCTTGGTCTTCAGCATATTCTCCAGCTGTAATTTCAGCTCAAGGCGCTCCTCGCTTATCTTCTCCATACGGCTTATGAGGCTCTCCTTCTCCGCCTTCTCTTCCGCCAGCTTTGACTTAAGCGACTGGAATTCAAATTCTCTCTGCTGAAGCTGGCTTACCGACTTGGCGCTTTGCGACCTCTCGTCTTCCACGCGCTGGGACAGGGTCTTTATCTTCTCATCCTGCATCCTGATGCTGACCTTCATCTCGGCGTTCGCTATCTCGAACTCTTTCAGCCTCGTCTCGATATCCTGCTTGGCAATCGTGACTTCCTCGAAGCGTTTCTGGAAAGATATCTTCTTGTCCTTTTCGCTCTCCTTGATGACGAAGAGGACTATGGTGCTGTACAGTAAGATGACGGTCGTTATCGATAACGATATAAGAAAAATTTTACCGTCTTTATCCATATTCATGGGTATCCCCCTTTATATAGACTAAACTTCAGTCTGATGCCTTAATTACACCTACGAGGAGTGACTACTTAGACCCGTCACACCTCGTAGGTGATTAAGTCGGACACTTTAACTACACCTACGAGGAGTGATTACTTAGACCCGTCACACCTCGTAGGTGTAATCAGGCTACTGGAAATCCAGGTCAATAATGAAACGCTTCTCTTCCTGGCCCATCGATTCCGGGAATGCCGGGAACGGGGCCGACTTCTTCACGGCCTTTATCGCTGTCGCGTCCAGGGCGTGGTTGGCGGACTTCAATATCTCCGGCCCGTATGAGATCGCTCCTTTCGGAGAAAGGAAGAACGCCAGCTTCACGCTTCCCCTGGCGGGCGCGCCTTTCTTCTTCCTGGGGATCTCGACGTTCTGGACGATCTTCTGCTTCACGGAATAGTAATATTCGCCGACGTTCTTTGGGACGAGGGTCATCTCCACCCTATCCTTCGCCGGGATGCTTCCAGATTCCCTTTCCAGGGCGTATTTATCGAAAGCGGACATCTTATCTTCTTTGAAGATCCCCGGCTTCATGTCTATTTTGCTCCTTCTCTCAAAAGCGGGTTTTTCGGTTATGGTAAACCTCTTTTCTCCTGTGGGCGGTGTCTCCGGAGTCTCCAGGTAATCGTACTCGCCCGTAATTATGTGAGGAGTGAGGAAGATGACAAGCTCCTGCTTCTTCACTTCCTTATCGGTCTTTTTGAACATCAGGCCTATCAAAGGAATGTCTCCTATTATCGGGACTTTGTTTACCGTGTTGGTCCGTTCGTCTTTTATGAGGCCGGCTATGACTATTGTAGTCCCGTCTTTTACCGTGACGCTCGTCTCAGCCTGTGTCGTAGAAACCACGGGAACCAATGTAGCAGGGCTGCCGTAAGTGTAGTCGCCCGATTTAGAGCTGACCTCGGGTTTTATCTTCATTGTAACAAAACCGTCCTTATTGATGGTAGGCGTGACGTATAACTTCACGCCGACATCGATGAAACTTAAGTTTGTCGCGGTGGTGGAGGTCGAAGTGCCCTGCGTGACCGTATTTGTAGCGTAAGGCTGGGATGTCCCTATCAGGATCTTGGCCTCCTGGTTATTGAGCGCCGTTATCCTGGGGCTCGATAGGAGGTTCGCGTCGCCAACCTCTTTCAGCGCCTGGATCATCATGGCGTATTCCTGCCCTGAATTGAGCGCGCCTACCATGATCTGCAATCCGGGGTTCATGCCGGTAGCCGCCGTAGCCAGCTCAAATGTGTTAGCGACATTTATTTCTTTTGTAAGTTTATTGAGGACCGACTGCCAGTCGACTCCAAGCTTATATTTATCATCCAGGGTGATCTGCACTATCTTCGACTCTATCAGGACCTGCTGTAGTTTATCGTCGAAGGCGATGACCATCTCCTCTATCTCGCCCATCTTCCTCGTAAGGTCGGTGACCATTATCTTATTGGTCCTCTCGTCTATCTGCACCGTCCCCGCGCCCTTTGTCATGGTATCTGATATCTTCGTCTTCATGTCAGCGGCTTTCGCGTATCTCAATTCAAAAATCTTTGTAACGGTAGGCGAGTCTATCTTTTCTATGGTGAGCGCCATCTGTTCGACGATACCGGGGCTGTCTATCGCTATGACCGTATTCGAGCCTTCGTCAACGACGATCTACCCCATC
>JAQUSE010000302.1 GCA_028715235.1 Candidatus Omnitrophota bacterium
GGATCCTGATAAGGTTTCCGAATAACTATGCTTATAATATCATGGGCTTCCTGTCCTATGCCTTTGAGTACTACTTTTATACCGGTACCAGTTTCATCAGGCTGCTGCGCGAAGCCGCCAGGATGTTCGCGGAAAAGAGTTACGAACATGTATCATGACGGAAGACGGGAATGATCGTAAAGACATACAGGTTAAAAGACGGGGGTGCCGCCGGGCAGGATATTTCGTCCTGGACCGAGGATTGGGATAAGGTGCAGAACCTGGCCCGGAGCGCGGAAGGTACTGACCGAAACCACCTCTCCTACTTCCTTAAAAGATATTTTCCGCGTCCTCCAGCCAGGATACTCGACGGCGGATGCGGCACAGGCAGGTATGTGATATCATACAGGTCTAAGGGCTATGACATAACGGGAGTGGATTTTTCTGACCGGACTATCAGGCGTATCAAGAAGGAGATGGGGGAGGATTATCCGGTCCGGACCGCCGATATAACGGCGCTGCCTTTCGGGGACGATACATTCGACTGCTATTTCTCCGGCGGTGTAATGGAGCATTTCGAGGACGGCCCCGATAGGGCTCTTAAGGAGGCGTACAGGGTCCTGAAAAAAGGCAAAGGTCTTCTGCTCATGACTGTTCCTTATGTAAACGTCGTGCGAAGGGCCCGGCTTTTTGTCTCCGGCGAGGCGCGGACCGGCGGGCTGTTCCATAGGTCCGTAGAAAAGTGCGGTCCGGACGGCATTGTTAGTCCGGGGCTTGTTTTCTGCGAATACGCCTTCGATGCCGGATCCATCAAACGTTATCTCAAGGATAACGGTTTTGTGATGGATGAAGTTTATCCGACTGATTTTTTATGGGGCGAAATAGGCTCTCTTATACGCCGCTTTGTCGGGGCGCGGCGATCCCTGCCTATGTCATCGCCGCAGCGCGCAGCATCTCGCGCCGGGGTGCCGTCGGACGCGGCCAGGCGCGACAACGCCTTAAAGGAATTGATGCACAGCCTGTTTGTTACGGAGGATAGGGAAAGTTTATTATATAGGTTAACGATAGGAAAACTTAATTACGTGAGCGGCCATATGGTCTTTATAACGGCCAGAGCGGCCGCTGAGAGCGCGAGGAGAGACGTCCATGAGCGAAAATAATAACGTAGACGTAAGCATAGTCATAGCCTGTTATAATGATGCCCCTCATCTGAGGGCCAACATCGGCCATATCATCGATATCATGGACCTGACCAGATATTCCTATGAGGTTATAATGGTAGACGACAAGAGCCGGGACAATTCCAGAGAGATGATAGACCGGATCATAAACGAGCGGCCGGAGAGGCATCTGCGCAAGATATTTCACGAACGGAACATGGGCAGGGGCCGCAGCGTAACCGATGGGTTCCTCGAGGCGAACGGCAGGATGATGGGCTATATTGACATCGACCTCGAGATACACGCGAGATATATACCTTCGGTTCTGCTGGAGATAGAAAAAGGCGCCGACTTTGTTATAGCGAGGAGGCTGTTCGATCTAAATTATCATTCTATCGTAAGATTCATAGTGAGCAAAGGCTATATAAGGTTCTCCAGCATTGTGCTTGGCATGAAAAGGATAGATTCAGAAAGCGGATTCAAGTTTTTTAACAGAGAGACTATGCTAGATACAATAAAGAATGTCAATGACGACCACTGGTTCTGGGATACGGAGGTCGTCTGCCGGTCGAGGCTCGCCGATAAAAAGATCGTCGAGGTGCCGGCGCTTTTCATAAAATTACCGCACAAGCCCAGCACCGTAAAGTTTTCTAGAGATATAATCGACTATATAAAAAAGCTATTTAGTTTCAGAAGGGAATTGCAGGAATATGCCGACAGGGGAAAGGTGAGGTAGGTATGTCATACATCTTATCTATGGCCGCTTTCGTATTGCTCTTCGTGACCGGTCTCGCCGTTAATATCTTTACGCTTGAGATAAAATGCGTCTATATACTGGGTATCTTCTGGAAGATGCCGATCCCGGTCATCTATTGGGGGCTGGCAGTTATCTATGCCCTGGTCCACAGGGCACTATTTAAGAAAGATTTTAATAGTTCGTTCGCAGGCATAATAAAGCCATGGTTGCTTGCCGAACTGGCGGTCCTGCTGGTCGATCTGAAAACAACGCTTGGTGTGTCGAATCCGTTGAATAAAGTGTATATGGTATATGTGATGATGGTCATGTTTTCCATATTTGCGGTTGTGGGATATGCGGCAGGCCGGTTTATCAGGAATGCGATCGCCGGAAAATGCAGCTGGGCGGATATGGGGTTAATATACCCAATGACTTTCGCAGCCTTTGCTTTTCTTCTTCCGTACAGCAGGTTCGTGTCCGCCTTCATGATCATGACGGCTGCTGTATGTATATCATTTATAGCGGATCTTGAGCCGTTGTTCAGGAAGGCCTCGGATATGATTCGGTCCTTGCTGGCGGATAGATGGAAGTTCCTCTTATTTGTTTATGTGCTGGCGCTGGCCTTGCGTGTAATGTTCGGGATAATACTTATTCTGCAGACAGGCGAACGTTTTACGGTAGCGAGCTGCGACGGGTTAAGTTATGACGAGAACGCCCAGATGATAGCGAAGAATTTCAAATCACTTTTCGACGGTTCGCTAGTCTTCGTCGTATTCGGGCCCTATTACTGGGTATTCCTGGGCCTTATTTATAAGATATTCGGC
>JAQUSE010000303.1 GCA_028715235.1 Candidatus Omnitrophota bacterium
CGTCAAATGGCAGAAGATCGAATACAGCTATAACGAGGAAGAAGATAAGATAGAAGATGAGGTCGTGGGCGCCTTCGTTCAATATCCCATAAAGCTTGCCTGGGCCATAACTATACATAAGAGCCAGGGGCAGACTTTCGATAAGGTCATAATAGATCTCGGGCACGGCGCGTTCACTCACGGTCAGCTTTATGTCGCGCTTAGCAGGTGCACCAGCCTGGACGGCATAAGGCTTAAGCGGCCGGTGAACAGGAGCGACGTCATATTCGACGAGCGTATCTATGATATAAAGGAGCGGTTCGCCAGTTTATTTTGAGGAAAAAGTTTGAATATGGAACTTTTTCTGATGCCGCCTTGTCTAAGTATGCAGAGAGGAGCGGTTAAAAACGCTGTACAGCGGAAGATGAAATTGTGATAAAATAGGACAAACAAAGGAGGTTGGTTATGAAGTCATTGAATATAGCGGTTATCGCGGCCATTCTGGTCGCAATAGCTTTTGGCGGTATTTCTTATGCCGATAAAGGAAAGCACGGGGACTGGCAGAATAAATGCCAGGCGGAATTAAAGGACCTGAAGGACGCCGCAACGGCTCTCCAGCAATCTAATCCAGATCTGGCTAAAGGGCTGAACGATCTCGCAGCCGAAAAAGAAAAGAAGATGAAGGAAATGGCCGAGATGAAGGCGAAGTGCGAGACCAGGACGAAACTTCTCAGGGATTCGGCAGCGTCACTCCAGAAGACGAACCCGGAACTGGCGGAAACATTGTGGGACATGAGTAAGCCCCGTCCGATGGGGAAGATGGGCTACGGGCAGAAGGGATGTCCCATGCATATGATGGGGTACCGGGAGGAGTAAGTCTCTTATGGCATACAGTCGAAAAACGCCGCGGCGGTGAACCGCGGCGTTTTTTTTATTGATAAAGAGTAATCGATGCTTTCTATTATTTCGCAACTCTTGCAATATCATACTCATTTATGGTATTGTTTTTAACAAAGCATCGGAGGTTTATGATGAATATATTCAGGTTTAATAAGGCTGAGAAGTTCCCGCCGATGGTCAAGGCCATTGAACAATATGAGACTTTTTCCGTAGTAAAGCTTGCCGGAGGTTTTGATTTTTATAATATGCCTTCCATAGAAAAAGTCATAAGAGAACATAAAGGGCACGGACACTTTGATCAGGATGTAGTGCTGGATTTTAAAGAAGTTACCCATATAGATACTTCAACGTTGGCCGTATTGATATATATTATGAATACATTAAAACAGAGGCACCGGAAGCTGTGCCTGATAAATTGCAATAAGCTGATAAGGGATTACATTAAAGTCAACAGGCTGCAATCGGTCATCCATGTTTATAAGACTTTAAAAGATGTGCCTTGTAAAACAAAATAATCAGGGTATAATAGCTACTTACGCAAAACGAAAGATACTTTCAGGGAGAATGAAATGCCGGAAGAAAAATATTCCCATAAGATCGTAAAGAAGATAAGGTTCAGGATACCGGATGTGCCGGGAGCGCTCGGCACCCTCGCCATCGAGCTCGGCATAGAGGGAGCGACTTTAGGCGACATCACTAAGATACACCTGACGTCCAACTACATCATAAGGGATATCATAGCGTTCTTTGACGACGAGAAACATTTTCTTAAGGCGATAGCCGCCGTCAAGAAACTCAAAGGTTATAAGGTATTAAATATACAGGATGAGGTATTGAACCTGCATAAAGGCGGAAAGATAGAGGTAAGGCCGCGCGTGAAGGTCGATACCCTTAACGATATGCGCATGATCTACACCCCGGGCGTTGCCCAGGTCTGTAATTATATCGTTGCCAATCCTGCCACGGCGAGAAAATATACATCCATAGGCAACACAGTGTGTATCGCGACGAACGGTTCGGCTGTCCTGGGATTGGGAGATATAGGCGTCCTGGCAGCTATGCCTGTAATGGAAGGAAAGTCGATCATACTGAATAAGATGGCAAACGTGAGCTGCGTCCCGTTGTTAACGAAGAGCGACGACGCCGATGAGATCGTCAATGCGCTTTCCTGTATCGCGGAGACATTCGGCGCTATCATGATAGAAGACGTCAAGGCGCCGCTCTGTTTCGAGGTCGAGGAGAAATTGCAGAAGAAGGTCAGGGTGCCCGTTTTCCACGATGACCAGCATGGCACGGCGACCGTTATATTGGCCGCGTTGATAAAAGCGCTCAGGATAGTCAAGAAAAGAAAAGAGAAAGTAAGTATCGTAATAAACGGCGCCGGCGCGGCTGGTATCGCCGCGGCAAAGCTTATGCTGGGATACGGTTTTAAGAATATATTGCTTTGCGACAGGGCCGGAGCGATCTATAAAGGGCGCGCGGGCGATATGAATAAATACAAAAAAGAGATAGCCTGTGTTACGAACAGGCGCAGGGAAAGAGGATTTCTTAAAGATGTGTTGAAGGGAAAAGACATATTTATAGGCCTGTCGGCTCCCGGCATGGTGACCAAGGAGATGGTGCGGGCTATGAATAAGCGCGCGATCATTTTCGCGCTAGCTAATCCCGTGCCGGAGATATGGCCTAAAGAAGCCGAAGAGGCCGGAGCCGCCATAGCGCTTGATGGACGGACAATAAACAACGCGCTCGCGTTTCCCGGGATCATACGCGGCGCGCTTGACGCGCGGGCCGGCGAAATAACCAGGAATATGAAA
>JAQUSE010000304.1 GCA_028715235.1 Candidatus Omnitrophota bacterium
GAAAGAGCGAGAAAAGTAATACTCCTGGCCAAGGAAGAGGCCAAGAGATTTAACCATGATTATATAGGAACGGAGCATATACTGCTGGGCCTTGTCAGGGAAGGCGAAGGAGTTGCCGCGGCGGTCCTGGCCAGTTTTGGGATGGGCGCGGATAAGATCAGGCTGGAGGTCGAGAAGCTCGTCCAGCCGGGGCCGAGCACTGTTATATCCGGGGATCTTCCGTTCACCCCTAAGGCGAAAAAGGTCATAGAGCTTGCGATGGATGAGGCGCGCTCGCTCGGGCATAATTATATAGGGACGGAGCACCTGCTTTTAGGATTGATCAGGGAAGGCGAGGGCGTGGCGTCGCAGGTATTGATGAATCTCGGGCTTGAGCTTGAAAAGGTCAGGGAAGAGGTCATGAACCTGCTGGGATCGGAAATACCCGGATACGAGATGGGGCAGAAGGTTTCTCATGCGAAGACGCCGGCACTCGACGCGTTCGGCCGCGACCTTACCAAATTAGCGAAAGATAATAAACTCGATCCCGTAATAGGCAGGAGGAACGAGATAGAGCGCGTAATACAGATATTGTCGCGCCGGACCAAGAACAATCCGGTCCTCCTGGGCGAGGCGGGCGTAGGTAAGACCGCCATAGTCGAAGGGCTTGCGCAGAAGATAATATCCGGGGACGTGCCCGAAACCCTGAAGGATAAGAGGCTTATAATCCTGGACCTGGCGATGATGGTTGCCGGTACAAAATACAGAGGCCAGTTCGAGGAGAGGATAAAGGCCGTCATGGACGAGATAAAGCGTTCCGAGGACGTGATAGTCTTCATAGACGAGCTGCATACGCTGGTCGGCGCCGGAGGCGCGGAAGGCGCTATAGACGCTTCGAACATATTGAAGCCTGCGTTGTCGAGGGGCGAGATACAGTGCATAGGCGCTACCACGCTCGATGAGTTCAGGAAACATATCGAGAAGGATGCGGCGCTCGAGAGAAGGTTCCAGACGATAATGGTCGAGCCGCCGAGTGTCGAAGAATCGATAGAGATATTGAAAGGGCTGCGCGATAAGTATGAAGCGCATCACAAAGTGAAATTCACCGACGAAGCGCTCGAAGCGGCCGCGAAGCTTTCCGACAGGTACATAAGCGGCAGGTACCTGCCCGACAAGGCGATAGACCTTATGGACGAGGCCGGTTCGCGGGCGAGGCTCTCCGTCATGACTGCGCCGCCGGATGTTAAACACATCGAAGAGAAGATGGCGACGGTCAAAAAAGAGAAAGAAGCCGCCGTAAAAGACCAGGATTTCGAGAAGGCCGCGAAGTTCAGGGATGAGGAACGCAAGATCAAAGATGAGCTTAATAAGATAAAGAGGGAGTGGAAAGAGTCGAAAGGGAAATTCGAGCCTAAGGTCGGCGAGGATGATATAGCCACTATAGTGTCCAAGTGGACGGGCATACCGATCCTGAAGCTCGAAGAGAAGGAACAAGACAAGTTCCTGAAGATGGAAGGGACTCTCCATAAACGCGTTATAGGGCAGGACGAGGCCATAAGCGCCATAGCGCATGCCGTCAGGCGTTCGCGCGCAGGTATAAAGGATCCGCGGCGCCCGATAGGGTCGTTCATATTCCTGGGGCCTACCGGAGTGGGAAAAACGCTGGTAGGGCGAGCGCTTGCCGAATTCATGTTCGGCGACGAGGACGCCATTATACAGATCGATATGTCCGAGTATATGGAGAAGTTCAACGTCTCCAGGCTCGTGGGCGCGCCTCCAGGTTATGTAGGATACGAAGAAGGCGGGCAGCTGACTGAGAAAGTAAGGCGCCGTCCTTATTCCGTAGTATTGCTGGACGAGATCGAGAAAGCCCACCCGGACGTATTCAACCTGCTCCTGCAGATGCTTGAGGAGGGCCGCCTGACCGATTCATTCGGGAGGAAGGTCGATTTCAAGAATACAATTATTATAATGACCTCCAACATAGGCGCTGAAATGCTCAAGAAACAGGGGTCTCTAGGGTTCAAGTCTCAGACAGAAGACGTCACTTATCAGGGGATGAAGGAGAGGCTCCTGGACGAAGTAAAGAAGGCCTTTAAGCCGGAATTCCTTAACAGGGTCGACGATATAATAGTCTTCAGGTCCCTGACAAGAGAAGACCTCGTGCATATAGTGGAACTTGAGATAAAGGACGTGGAGTCAAGGCTCAAAGAGCAGGATATAAAGATAGAGCTGAACGACGACGCCAAGAATTTCCTGATCGATAAAGGTTTCGACAAGGCGTTCGGGGCCCGTCCGCTCAAGAGGACGATACAGCGGTTCCTTGAGGACCCGCTGGCCGAAGAGATAATAAGAGGGTCTTTCAAAAAAGGCGGCAAGGTAACCGTTACAGCAAAAGCCGACCACCTGGAGTTCAAATCGACGAACGATGCGGCATTCAAGAACGAGAAGAAAGTTTAAGTTAATCCTGGCGGCGCTGCTTGTAACCTGCCTGACGGTATTCGTCGAAAGCAGGATAGAGGCGTTTGTCCCGCAGATAAAGAACCTTGCCGAGATGGGCATCGAAAAGACGTTTAATGATAAGGTCAGCTTTTCGATAGGCAGCATAGACGGCGGCGTATTCAGGCCCTTCGTCTTCAATGACATCAAGATCGAGGACAAAAAGGGCGCGTTCTTATTCTCGTCCGTGGATATTAACAGTATCAGG
>JAQUSE010000305.1 GCA_028715235.1 Candidatus Omnitrophota bacterium
CAGGTATATCTCCACGGGCTTTTCTACAAAGAATTTTACCATCTTCCCGTAATCCAAACCTTCGCCTGTGTCGTCCTCCCGGCCGTCGCCGCGCGCGCTTAACCTTTTATAAAGGCGCGCGTCCGGGGCTTCCCGGTCGAGTATGAGGAGCTCGCACTTCCTGAACGGGAAGTTCTCTTTAAGATAGGCGCTGAATACGCCGAATATGTCGCTGAATTTAAGCTTTTCCGACATCTTCTTGGTTATCTCGTAAAGGCTGACTATGGCGAGTTCCTTATCCTTCATAGAGGCTTCCCGCCCTATCAGATCGTCGAGCTTCTCCAGCAGTTCTTTTTTTCGGATCTCCTCTTTTGCGTATTCCGCGCGCGGGACTTGCTCCTCTTCGGTTAATATTTTTTTATACAACAGGGCGCCTGCCTGCAGGCAATTGAAGACTAATATGGAGAGGAACGCGCTCAAGGCGTCGATCTTAAATAAAAATACGAATACGGGATAGAGGAAGATCCATAACGATGACGCCAGGATTATCGAGCTCCTGTCTGAATAATAATAACAGACAGGAGCGAGAAAAATAAGCAGCACGTTTATCAAGATGAGCAAACGCGGTCCCTCCCTCCGGCTTTCGCTTTATACAGGCGCTCGTCCGCCTTCCCGATAAGTTCCTGCTGCTCTATGCCGTCCTCCGGATAACTGGAGAGCCCTATCGAGACCGTTATATTGGTGGCGTGCCGCCGCAGCATTAGAGGCTCGTTCTTTATCAGCTTCCTGATATTCTCGGCTTCAGAGGCGGCCTCTTTCCTGTTCCTGCCGCAAAGCAGGACGACTATCTCTTCGCCGCCGTACCTGGCCACTATATCGCCCTCCCGCACCAGAGACTTTATGACCTTCGCAAGATGCTTCAGGACAATGTCGCCGGCGGCGTGGCCGTACTTATCGTTGTAATCCTTAAAATAGTCTATGTCCAGCATCAGGATGGCGAGCGTTCCTTTCCTGATGGCCGACCGTTTCATCTCCTCCTGGAACCGCTCAAGGAAATAGCGCCGTATAGCCAGCCCGGTCAGCCCGTCCCTTATTGCATACTCCTGTGTCTTTGAATAAAGCAGCGCATTCTGTATGACGACCGCGCCTAAGTTGGCTATTATGTCCAACAGGCGCAGGTCGTCCTGCTTAAAAACGCAGTCGCGCTCGTCGTCCATCCTGAAAAGTCCTATGACCTTATCTTCACTCAAGAGCGGAACGGCTATGAGGGAGCGGAATACGCCTTTCGCCCCTTCGACGTAGTTGACGGAGAACCTGAAATCTTTCGTTATATACTCTATCACGAGGGACTTCCTATTCCTCAATACCCACGTGTCAAAAGGATCGCCCGTTTTCGTCAGGATAGGCAGGTTGCCTTCGGAAGCTACAAGCTTCAACGCCTGTTTTTCGGTATCGACCAGGAATAAAAGGGTCCTGCCGTCCCGGCTTATTATCTCTTTGGCCTTTTCGATCATGTTTTTTGTTATGTCGTCGAGAGAGAGGAGGGTGCTCAGGGATTCGACTACGCCCTCGAGGGTGGAATACCTCTCCAGCCTGCTTTCGAGCGCCTCTATCCCGCCCCGGCGCTCCGCGGTTTCATGGGATAATATATTGATATCTTCCGCAAGTTTTTCTAATTTCAGCCCGTGCGAGGCGGCGGCGTTCAAACCCTTCCTGGAATAAATGTAACCGAAATAAGCGGTGGCGAGGAACGTCAGCGTAAAGACCGGATACCAGTGGTTACCCTCCCGCAGCATGACCCACAGGACCGCCATAAAGGAAAGCGTTGTGACAGCGGCGGCGCCGGCAAAGGCGAAAGCTATCCAGGAGAAAAGTATAGAGATATTATAAGCGGATATCGCGCACGCCGCGATATTTGCATGAAAAGGAGAGCCGGTAGTCACGGCCGAGGCGAGCCTTGACAGCAGGTATGTCAGGGATATGAAGAGTGTTATGGATAGAATTCCGGAAACGGCTTTTTTAGAGAAAGGAGTCATCCTGTAGCATCTAGATGATCGTTTTGTCCGTATCTTTGTCAAAAAAATGGATCTTCGACATATCGAAGACCAGGTCCATATCCTGGTTGATGGCCGGCTTATCATGACCGCCCACTTTCGCGACCAGGGAGTTCTTTCCTGTGTTTAAATAAAGGTAGGCCTCCGAGCCCATAGGCTCGATGACCTCGCATGTGGCTTTTATCGTATTCTCTGTGGGGGCGTCTGTGACGAAGAGCTTATCGTATATGTCTTCCGGCCTTATGCCGAAGATGATCTCCTTGCCGACATAATGCAGTATGTGCTTGACCATGGACTCTATGAGCTTAACCTGGACCCTTCTCTCGTTGAAATAGTACTTCGCGTCTTTCTTTATTATCGTCCCCTTAACGAAATTCATCGGGGGTGAGCCTATAAATCCGGCCACGAACCTGTTAACAGGCTTGTCGTACAGCGTTATGGGATCCGCTATCTGATGTATGATACCGTCTTTCATCACGACTATCTTGTCGCCCATGGTCATGGCCTCTGTCTGGTCATGCGTGACGTATATCATTGTCGTCTGGAGTTTTATGTGGAGTTTTTTTATCTCTGTCCTCATCTGCACGCGCATCTTGGCGTCGAGGTTCGACAGCGGTTCGTCAAATAAGAAGACGAGAGGCTTCCTCACTA
>JAQUSE010000306.1 GCA_028715235.1 Candidatus Omnitrophota bacterium
ACTTTAACTGCTTATCGATCCTGAATCTTTCATTCTCTACGTATGCCTTCCCTGCTGTTACGGTTACCTGCCCGAAGCCTGCACCCGTAAGCAATGCTACGAACGCCGTGCCGTATTCATATACGTGCTTCGCCCCTGTCAAATACGCCCACTGGCCAAGCCAGCCGCGGACGCCGACGACGGTATTAAGGAAACCACCTCTAAGGGCCGCTTGACTTCCCGAAGGATATGAGGTATAGTATATTGAATGATTAAGCCTATCAGATTGAGCGGGCACGCTATGATCCAAAGTCTCAGGAGAGGCGCCGACGAAGAAGAAATTCGCGAAACTATAAAAACCTCTAAGTGGCGAAAGGCTGAATTGGATAAACTCGAATGCTCCAAGGATTTTACTTTCAATAAAACCTGGAACGATAAATCTTACGCTGTTAAACAGGTAAGACCAATATTCGCCGAGGAAGAGAAGGAGATTGTTGTAATTACGGTTTATGTCTATTATTTTTAAGGAGAAGCTATGAGAATAACTTATGATCCGCGTGTGGATGCGCTCTACATAATGTTTGAGGAGACTACGGTAACGACCAAGCAGATTGGCGAGGGCATAGCGGCCGATTACGACGCCAAAGGAAAGCTTGCCGGAATCGAGATCCTGGACGCCCTTAGGCGATTGGGTGATAAATCCACATTTAAGAAGATAACTCTGGAAGAGATCGCTCTCAGCTCCTAATCTTCCAAATAATCCTGTTGACACCATCATCGCTACGGTTCCAATCCATTCTCCCCCGCGCACCACACTGTGCATCCTCTTTCCTCCGGGCGCATACTTGTCTAATCCCGTCAGATGGTACACGAGCCTCGAGCCTCTGGAGCCTGGCGTGTTGAATAGCGCGAGGTTGCCGATGCCGAGGATGGCGTAAGGGGCGGCGAATAAGAGTATGATTGCCAGGACAACATAGTAGGGGAGGTTTAAACCTCCCCTACCTATAGGTAGTTCGGCAAGGAGCGGAACACAATAACCCAAACCTACAGCCACGGCAAGGGCTATTACAGGTCCTGATAAGGTTATGAGGACGTCACGCGCTTTGTGGTACCACTTTAACTGCTTATCGATCCTGAATCTTTCATTCTCTACGTATGCCTTCCCTGCTGTTACGGTTACCTGCCCGAAGCCTGCACCCGTAAGCAATGCTACGAACGCCGTGCCGTATTCATATACGTGTTTCGCCCCTGTCAAATACGCCCACTGGCCAAGCCAGCCGCGGACGCCGACGACGGTATTAAGCGCATTGTCTTCGTTTATAACAATGCCTATCTTTGTTGCGGGTTTCATTGAAGATGCGGCTGCGGATAGGCCGAATATCTCCTGCACTATAAGCCTTAAGCGCTTGGGTTTAACGGATTCACCGGCAGCCGCTGCCGCGGGGCTTCGGGGCCCGAAGCCCTGGCCTCTCGCGGGCAGTATGCCGGATAATATGAATATCACCGTCCCCGTGACGATAGCCATGGCCGCCAGGAGGCCGAAAAACAGCCCTCCGCGGCGGGCCGATTTTTCTCCGAGCATCGACTCCCCTATCTTTCGCGCCATCATTTGCGCTGTCTTCGCTTCGAGATCATGCTTAAGCGCTATTCTCCCGGCCGCTGTTTCCACAAGGATCGAGAGCTCTTCGTTGATATCGCCGCTTTTCGACGCGATCTCATAACATTCGGCGGCCGAAACGTTCCTTACGTATTCTTTGAGCTCGCCTATGTTGTGGCTGTTTACCGTAGGGATAATACCGGCATCCGGATATTTTTTCATAAGGCCTATCATATACAGAATAAATTTCCTGGAGTTCGGCCATTCCCCGCAAACGCACACTTCGACAGGCTTAAGTCCTTTTGCTTTCCGCTCGCGGTTCATCCTGTCGACTTCACTTATCGCGAATTCGAAAGCGTTCCTGAACGACGGAAGTATCCTGTGATAAACCTCTTCCAGTTTGACGTCATCCCTCTCCATCTTTTCGGATGTAAAGCTTCTTGTGAGATCATTCGTGCCGAAACTGATGAAATCGAACCCGCCCCTCTCGATAATTTCCCTTACCGCCATGCACGCTTCGGGCGTCTCTATCATGGCTCCGAAGGGCATATCCTTAAGGATAATCCGTTGTTCGCCGTCGAAGAAACCTGCCGCCCTGTCTATGACGGTTCTCAACTCTCCGGCCTGCTGTTCAGTTACAACCATAGGGATGAGGGCCTTGATATTCTTTCTTTTACTCGCCAGATACGCCTCCATAAGCCTTCGCAGTTGTATCCAGAATATCCTCCTGCCGTTCTTATCTTTCAAATAAAAGTTCGCGCCTTTATGGACAGGCTTGCCGCCTTTGTCTTTCTCGACAAGATTGTGGATGCTTCTCATATCGTCGAATTTATCGTCCGCCATATCGAGCGTCCTGACTGTCATGCGGCCTTCGACCCTGTCCGCCGCGGCAAGTATTTTCCTGTATATTTCATGGCCGCTCGGCATCTTCTTATTCATGTATTCGCCTTCTATCCTGTTAAGCCCTACGCCCGCGGAACCCAGCTCTCCGGTCATACCCGCCTGACCGGGCCTGGGAATATCCGAATAGAATATCACTTCCTGCCTATCCGCGTTATCGGCGTCGTTGGTCCTCGCCGGCTCTTTCGCTCCGAGAACGAATA
>JAQUSE010000307.1 GCA_028715235.1 Candidatus Omnitrophota bacterium
CGGGCCCGACTGAGGTTGTGATTATAGCCAATCAGCAGTCGAATATGAACTTTATTAAAGCTGACCTCGAGGCGCAGTCTGAACACTTCATGGGACTTTCGATACTCATTACAAACTCGAGGAAAATGGCGCAGAGCTTAAAGAAAGAAAACATGCGCGGTTACGTCATCCTGGTGAAAAATATGGACGAGGCCGCTGATATAGCCAATCAGCTTGCGCCGGAACATTTACAGATATTGACGAACAATCCTAGAAAGATCGCCAATAAGATCATACACGCGGGCGCGATATTCTTAGGACCGTATACACCTGTAGCGGTAGGTGACTATGTAGCGGGCCCCAGCCACGTCTTGCCGACGGGCGGCAGCGCAAGGTTCTTTTCCGGACTTGGCGTATCAGATTTTTATAAGAGCTCGCACATAATTTCATATACTAAAAAGGCGCTCGAGAAGGTTCGCGGGCCGCTGGAGAAGGTGGCAGGCATAGAAAGCTTAACAAAGCATCTGGATTCGGTAAAGGTGCGGTTCGAATAAGGAGAGAATGCATGGCAAAAAAAATACGCAGTGCGATAATAAAACGTAAGACCACAGAGACGGATATAACCGGGAAAATAGTTATTGACGGAACCGGCAAGCTTAATATCGAAACCGGAATCGGCTTTCTCGATCACATGCTGACGCTTTTTGCTTTTCACGGGCTATTCGATCTTAACCTTAAGGCCAAAGGCGATCTCGACGTAGATTCTCATCACACAAATGAAGATGTGGCGATAGTTCTTGGTAAAGCATTCAAGAACGCGCTTGGTGACTGTAAGGGCATAAAGCGCTATGGTTCAAAAGAAGTACCTATGGACCAGGCCGCGGCGAAAGTTATAGTCGATATCGGCGGAAGGTATTCCTTTTTGTGGAAGACCCCTGCGTACAGCGAAACTCTTGCGCCTGCAGATCGCTACTCCATAGGAGACGGAAAAGATTTCCTGGATACGTTCGCAAAAAATGCCAATATAAATATGCATGTCGAGATATATTCAGGCGATGATACGCATCATGTGCTTGAAGCTATATTTAAGGCGTTCGGTATTGCGTTAGATGAAGCTACTCAGATAGACGTGCGCAGAAAAGGCGTGCCGTCTACAAAAGGAACGATCGATTAATGATAGCGGTTATAGATTACAAGATGGGGAACTTAAGGAGCGTCCAGAAGGCGCTCGAAGTTGTTGGCGCGAAGACAAAGGTTACTTCTGATCCCCTGGATTTAAAAAAAAGCGATAAGATAGTTTTCCCGGGCGTCGGCTCATTCGGCGAGGCAATGAAAGAGCTTAAAAAACTGAAACTTGTTGAGCCCATTAAAGATGCTATCGGCCAAGGGAAACCTTTCCTCGGATTGTGCTTAGGTCTGCAGCTTCTATTTGAGAAGAGCGAAGAGGCCCCTGGCGTTAAAGGGCTCGGCATTCTTAAGGGGGAAGCTAAGAAATTTAAATTTAAAACGAATGCCATGAAGATTCCGCACATGGGTTGGAATAATGTAACGATAGCCGTTAAGCAAAAAGCCCAATCGGCAAAGATTTTCAAAAATGTGCCGGATGGTTCTTACATGTATTTCGTGCACTCGTATTACGTTAAACCGAAGGATAAGAGTGTCATTTTGACGACAACAGATTATGGGATGGATTTTGTCTCAGGGGTATGCAAAGACAATGTTTACGGATTTCAGTTTCATCCGGAGAAGAGTCAGCAGGCAGGGCTCCGGATACTCAAAAATTTTGTGAGATTATAATGCTTATAATACCGGCGGTTGACATAAAAGGCGGTAAGGTTGTAAGGCTGACGCAGGGTGCTGCCGATAAAGAGACCGTCTATTCAGAATCACCGGTAGAGATGGCCGTGAAATGGGCGTCATATGGCGTTGGGCTCATACACGTGGTCGATCTTGACGGCGCGCTGGATGGCGAACTCAAAAATCTTAAAGTGGTAAGCGAGATAGTGAGGGCCGTGAAGCCCGCGATAGAGCTGGGCGGCGGAATAAGAGACCTGGCGACGATCGAAAAGGTTCTTGATACAGGTGTTCAAAAAGTCTGCATAGGTACGAAGGCACTCGACAAGAAATTTTTAGTCGAGATCTCGAAGAGTGATTTCAGGGAGTTTGTCGTAATAAGTATAGACGCGAAAGATGGTTATATTCATACAAAAGGCTGGGTGGAAAAAACTGATATAAAAGCATTGGATCTTATAAAAGAGGTCGCGAACTTTGGCATTAAGACAGTGAATTATACCGATATCTCTAAAGACGGCATGATGCAGGGGCCGAATATACACAGCCTGCGCGAGATCCTGGGCGCGGCCGAAGTCGATATAGTTGCGGCCGGCGGTGTGACAACTATCGAGGATGTTAAGAAGCTGAAGGCTCTCGAAAAAGACGGACTAAAAGGCATGATCATCGGCAAGGCGCTGTATGAAGGCAGGATAGATTTGGCAGAGGCGATAAAAGTATGCTGACAAAGCGAATAATTCCGTGTCTTGATGTGAAAGACGGCAGGGTGGTTAAGGGCGTAAATTTTATAAATTTGCGCGATGCAGGCGATGCTGTCGAAAATGCCAAATACTATGATAAAGCCGGAGCGGATGAGCTTGTTTTTTTAGATATTACCGCAAGCCATGAACAGAGAAAC
>JAQUSE010000038.1 GCA_028715235.1 Candidatus Omnitrophota bacterium
TATTGTCTTAAATACGTTCTTGACGTCTTCTTCTTTAAGATCGGGTTTTATTATGAAAAGCCCTTCGTAGTTATTCATTACCTATCCTCTCCTTATTAATCGTTCAATGATATTACCACAACATAAACAAGAAATCAAAGACTATCTTAATTTACGACGTACCGACTTTCCTCTTATTGAACTTATTCATAGCTATATCTATACCCTTCTCCACAAGGCATGTAACGGCATCGGACGCTAAAGATATCACATGCGTCACATTACGCATCTCCTTGCGCTTGAAAGGGCTAAGGACGTAGTTCGTTATATCGCCTTTGTGAACTTCCGTGGCAATTCCTACACGCAGGCGCGGAAAATCGTCGCGGCGCAGGGTGGCCACTATTGATTCCAGGCCTTTATGCCCTCCGGAGGATCCGTGCGTCTTAAGCCTTATCTTACCCAATTCCAGATTTATGTCGTCGCATATGATGACGAGATCGTTCACGTCCTTTATCTCGCAACGGAAGAGTTCGCCTACGGCGTTGCCCGACAGGTTCATATATGTCTCGGGGAGGACCAGCACGACATCCTCTCCCGATATCTTTCCCCTGCCCACAAGCGAAAAGTGGAGTTTCTGACTTATCTTGATATGGTTCTCTTTCGCCAGGGCCTTTACTACCGCAGAACCCATATTGTGTTTTGTGGAACGGTACTCCATCCCCGGATTACCGAGGCCGACTATGAATTTCATACACTTGACCTCTACTTTTTCTCTTCTTTAGCCGGGCCTTTTTCGCCTTCTTTTGGAGCGGCCCCTTCCTCGCCTTCACCGGCTTCTTCCTCTTTCTTCTTGCGGATGAGCTCCGGTTCCGCCGCGCCTTCAGCGGCGACTTCCTCTTTCGGAGCCTCTACCTTAGGAGGCTTCACTATCATGACTATCAATTCCGGATCATTAAGGACCTTGACGCCATCAGGCACCTTTACGCTCTTCACGTACACGGCGTCCCCTATCTTCAACGACGAGATCTCCACCTCTATCTTCTCGGGTATATCTGTAGGCAGACATTCCACCTGCAGTTCTCTCATAACGTGTTCCAGGATACCGCCGTCCACTTTTACGCCGACAGGCTCGCCATGGGCGGTAATGGGAACGTCAACCTTCAACGTCTCTGTCAACGATATCTCATTGAAATCGACATGAAGGACACTGTCCTTTATAGGCTCACGCTGTATCTCCTTTATCAACACGGTCTTATCCTTAATAGTGACCGCGCCTCCGGATATCTTCAGCGTTATGATAACGTTCTCTCCGGCCGACGTATGCAGGACATCCTTCAACTCGACGTTGGCGACCTGGAGGCTCAGCGCCGCCTTGCCTTGCCTGTAAACATTTGCCGGTATAAGGCCTTTTGCCCTAAGGTCTTTCGCTATTCTCTTGCCTGTTTCAGTCCTGACTTCCGCTTTCAGTATCACCTTTTCCATGTGTAACTCTCTCCTTTTTACCCATCAGTGGTAATTTCAGTTAAACAACACGCTTATCGATTCTTCTTCATGTATCCTCTTTATCGCCTCCCCCAGAAGCGGGGCGACAGACAGGACTTTAATGTTCTTAATCGCCTTCTCTTTGCCTATAGGTATGGTATCGGTAACGATCAATTCTTTAAGCGCCGATCTCTTAAGTCTCTCTATTGCCGGGCCGCAAAGGACCGGATGGGTAATAGCCGCGTAAACATCATTGGCCCCTTCCTTCTTCAGCGCTTCGACGGCCTCAACGAGAGAACCTGCGGTAGCCACCATGTCATCCACAAGCACAACGTCCTTACCCTTGACGTCTCCCATTATATGCATCACTTCCGCCTCTTTATCATTGACGCGCCTTTTATCGACGATGGCGAGGTTGCGTTTAAGCCCTTTGGCGTAGGCCCTGGCAGTCTTTATGCCGCCGACGTCGGGCGAGACTACTACGATATTCTTATCCAATTTCATCTTTTTAATATGGTCGGTCATTAATTTAAAAGCGAAGAGGTGGTCGAGCGGTATGTCAAAGAAGCCCTGGATCTGCCCGGCGTGCAGGTCTATCGTAAGCACCCTGTCGGCGCCGGCCTGGGTGAGCAGGTTAGCGACGAGCTTCGCCGTTATCGGGACGCGCGGCTGGTCTTTCCTGTCCTGTCTGGCGTAACCGAAATACGGCAATACCGCGGTTATGCGCCGGGCCGAAGACCGTTTGAGCGCGTCTATCATGATTAGGAGCTCCATGAGATAATCATTCGTCGGGGAACACGTCGACTGGACCACGAATACATCATGTCCGCGGACGTTCTCGTTTATCTTGAATCGGATCTCTCCGTCGGAGAAAGTGTCGAGCGATGCGTCGCCCAGCTCCACCCCCAGATATTTACAGATGTCGACGGTAAGCTTCTTGTTTGAATTACCGCTGAATATTAGCAGGTGATTTTTCATGGTCAAACCCCTTTTTATGTTACGTAATGGTAGTGAAAGTTAATTAAGGTTATGTAAGGTTGCTTGAGTTTTATTAACGTTACGTAACCTTCGCTAACCTTACGTAACGTTATGTAACCTTTTTTTTAATATCCTCGCCGGCACGCCCAACACCGTCGCGCCTTTCGGGACATCGTGGTTCTTAGGCACGACTGCCCCTGCTCCGACGACTGCGCCTTTGCCGATCGACAGGGGCGCTATCAGCCTGGCCCCGACGCCTATGAAAGCTCCGTCTTCTATAATGGTCCTATTCTTATTCTTCCCGTCGTAGTTTGCCGTAATGACGCCGGCGCCGATATTGGCTGACTTCCCTAACTTAGTATCTCCAAGATAAGTATGATGTTTTACCTTTGTATCGTCGCCCACTTCTGTCCTGACAAGCTCCACAAAATTCCCCACCTCAACACGGTTGCCTATACGCACGCCTTTTCTTAGCCGCGTAAAAGGGCCTATAAGGCAGGAGGCGCCTATCTCCACATCCGATTCTATATATGTATTTGCGTAAATGACCGTATCGCGGCCGATCTTCGCGCCCGGATATATTACGGTCGATAGCGGGTCTTCTATCGTAACGCCTGCGTCCATAAGCTCGTTCAATATCCTGCTCTTGACTGTAGCCGTAGCAACAGCCAGGTCTTTTCTCGTATTTATGCCTATCATCTCGCTCGCGTCTTTGGCCGAAACCGCTTCTACCGGCAAACCTTTTTTACCCAGAATTTCTATTACGTCGGTCAGGAAAAATTCTTTCTTCCTGTTATTGGGCCTTATACCGGATAGCGCTTCAAAAAGGTCTTTTGCCTTAAAACAATAAGTGCCGACGTTAATTTCGTTAACAACTTCGCCGTAAGAATGGGCGTCTTCCTCTTCCATGATCTTTACTATCTTGCCGGCGTTCGACCGTATTATCCTGCCGTAGCCTGCGGGATCTTTTAACCTGACCGTCAGAAGGGTGGCGCTTGCCCCGGCGGCCTTATGCCTTTCGATGATATCCTTTATCGTCCGGGGCTTGATAAGCGGCGTATCTCCGCAGATAACGAGGATATCGCCGGGATGTTTCCCAAGGACCCTCTTTGCCGTCTTGACCGCGTCGCCGCTGCCGAGGAGCTTCCTCTGGATAACGACTTTAGTCTCTTCCCCTAACAACTCTTTAAGTCTGTCGATACCGAATCCGGCGACGGTCACCGTCTTGGAAATACCGGCGTCCCCGACAGCGTCAAGCACATAAGAGATGATAGGACGCCCCAGTATCTTATGAAGGACCTTAGGTACGTCGGACTTCATCCTCGTCCCTCTTCCCGCCGCAAGTATAATCGCTGTTATGTTTTTCATAAAATGTTCTTTATTGTTCTTCGACTTCAACAGTTACTCATGAACTGATCAGGTCCTTCGAACGCTCCTATTCGTCGCGTTCTCAGGATCAAATTTCGTCGTAGTCTAACTCAGGCGAAATTTGGTTGCCCAGCCTGGATTCGAACCAGGACCCACAGCTCCAAAGGCTGGTGTGCTACCATTACACCACCGGGCAATCCCATCCAACTTGTTCCTCCGATATAATTTTTCGGCCCGTCAGATGGCAGAACTTTTGGGTCGTTGCTGGAGCGAAATTTTCCTTGTCCTCCCAGACAAAATTTTTTCGCTCTATTATGGCGACGACGGCAACCGGCCACGTGGGTTGCCTGCCCGCCTGAAGCAGTCTCTCGCTGGCAGGCGGGAGCCGTAAATTTTGATAACGTCTTACCAGCCGCCCCGCCTCTCCAGTAAAATTTCTTCACTCTGACTGCAAGGGCAGATAACGGCAGGTAGCCCTTGAGGCGTCATATTTTGCCGAGGCTGCACCATAATCTAAACTCTTTAAACCGTTGTATCCATAACGGCAAGATAAAAAAATATATAACTACTATCAAACTCAAATACTCTTGACGGCAAAATTAGCCGAAAGGGCGCCTGCCGTTAAGCTGCCCTGTGGTGGAGCGAAAAATTTTATCCCTCGGCCATAGGCCTCGGGATGTTGCAAACTGACTTGCTGAACTGTCTTATAACTCTATATCGTTATCCTCCTCGACGTCTCCGATAGCGTGAGGGCCCCTGTGCTGCGGGGCGCTCTGTGGAACGGTTGACGGAGCGCTCGGTCGAGTCGAAGGACCTTTCGTTTTTTCGTTCTCGTAAGCATCCAGGACTTTCTTCTGTATGTAGTCCCTGCATTCCGCGGTTATCGGATGCGCGATATCCTTGTGCTCCGACTGTCTTGCCATATCTTCTCCCGGCTGAACCGGCCTGGGCTCGTGGCTCTGCGGGAGGCTACCGCCGCACTGGTTGCAGTATTTGCTCCTCACCGCATTCCTGAAACCGCACTTAGGGCAAGGCTCTTTTATCTTCCTGGAAGGCATAGCGACGAAGAGGCCTTTTGTGCCTTCTATGACCTTCACGTTCCTGACGACGAACGCGTTATCGAGCGTAAGCGTCGCGTAAGCCTTTAGCTTCTTGTCCTGCCCTTCTTTCATAAAAATCTTTATCTCCGTGATCTCCATGGTGTATAAGCTCCTAAATTTTTCGAAGAAAAATTTATGCCGAGGCAATATTTTGATTGCCGAGGCGCAAATTCCTCAAATTAACATTACTTACCTTATTTCTCTGTTTTCGCGACAAATACCTGCCAGCTTGCCCGTTCAGGCGCCGGCAGGCTACCCAAAAGCCTTCTTTTAGCGGCGAGCGCCTCCTTTCCGTCCCTATAGAGACAAAATACGCTTGGCCCGCTTCCCGATACAATCGCTTTCTTGTTTAGAGAAGAAGCCAAGCGTTCTATTACCTTACCGATCGTCTCTTTTTTAGCTATAACCGTCTCTTCAAGGTCGTTGTAAAGCATAGATTCGATCTCGCCAAAGTCCATAGAACCCGCCGATTGACGGATTATTCTATCACCGCAATGGCGTGTTGTCAAGGCCTTCGGCAAATGCTCAGGCCTTGATCCCGAGCCCCGGCGAGGGACCAAGTGGCTCGGCAAAAGCTTCCCTCGACTTAGCTCGGGATGGTTCGAGGTATGGTGAGCAAGCCGAACCACGCCACTTGCCTTCGACAAATGCTTAAGTCCTGATCCCGAGCCCCGGCGAGGGACCAAGGCCTCTTGATGGGCGTCAAAAGCCTCGTAAACATCCTTTGTGGATACCTTGAAACCGGGATAGATTATCAAGTGCCAGAGGCGTTTTCTTACATCAGCCTTCTCCAGACGCTCTCCCCGGCCCCTGCCGACGGCAAACGGTACGTCCAGGATAAAGAACGGGACGTCGGAACCCAGCCTGGCGGCAAGACTTAACAATCCGGCCCTGCCTATCTTCAACCCGAACAGCCTGTCCATTCCCATAAGGACACTTGCGGCGTCCGAACTGCCTCCGCCAAGGCCGCCCGCTATCGGTATCTTCTTCTTAATGTCTATCTTTACGCCGTATTTCAGCTTATGGCGCCCCAGAAACAGCTTGGCGGCTTTATACACCAGGTTATCTTTAGGGCTACGCGTAATAAATCTATCCGAAGAGACGATAATGCCTTCCCGAATCTTTGTTATCCGTATACGGTCGCAAAGGGATATCTTCTCAAATAGAGTATAGATATTGTGATAGGAGTCTTTTCGCTTGCCGAGGATCTTTAGGACGAGGTTTACTTTAGCAGGCGCAGTTAATTCTATGGATGTCATATCGATCTGTCTACCGCTTTTTTGCGAGGACCTCTCTCGCGGATGATACAATATGTTTCGCCGTAAGGCCGAAGTATTCGAACAGCTCGTCCGGCTCGCCGGATGTGCCGAATTTATCCTTAACGCCGACCATCTTCATCGGTACAGGGCATTCCTGGACCACGATCTCCGCTATGGCGCTGCCCATACCGCCGGCGATCAAATGCTCTTCCGCCGTGACTATGGCCCCCGTATCGCGTGCTGCCTTAATGACGGCGTCCTTGTCTATCGGTTTCGGGGTGTGCAGATTTATAAGCCGCGCGCCTATGCCGTCTTTTTCCAGCATATCGCACGCCAGCATCGACTCGTATACCATCTGGCCGCAGGCAAATATGGTCAGGTCTTTGCCATCCCTCATCATGACCGACTTGCCTATCTTGAATACATCGTCGGGACGCGTAATGACGGGCATCCCGCTTCTGCCCAGCCTTATATATACAGGCCCCCTGGTCCCGGCGGCTTCTATCGTCGCCTTCTTAGCTTCAAGCGCGTCGCACGGGACGATCACGGTCATATTAGGCAGGATCCGCATAAGCGCTATCTCCTCAAGCGCCTGGTGAGTGGCGCCGTCCGGTCCGACGGAGATGCCGCCGTGGGTGCCGGCTATCTTCACGTTAATGTTCATATAAGCGGCCGATATCCTTATCTGGTCCCACGCCCTGCCCGACGCGAAAACCCCGAATGTGCACGCGAACGGGATCTTTCCCATTAGCGCTAATCCGGCCGCGGTTCCGATCATGTCCTGTTCGGCAACACCCATACCGAAGAACCTCTCCGGGAACTGTTTTTTGAACCAGGCCGCCCTTGTCGAATCGGTCAGGTCGGCCGACAGGACGACGACATCCTTATTCCGTTTCCCCAGTTCTATCAGGCCCTCGCCGAAACCGTCTCTCGTCGGGACCATCTTAAAGTTGCCTGCGCTCACATTAGACTCCCCTGTATGCCCTACGCGATACCTTCTATAAGTATATCCTTGAATTTTATCTTTTTCGTCCTGAATCTCTCCGCGTCTTCCCGGGAAACCCTTATCATCTTCTTATCGGCCTGATTGACTATCTCTATGTAATCATAATCTTCGAAGAAGTAACCGCGGAGCACGTTTACGGCGATCTTAAGGGCTTCCTCGAGTATCCTGCCCGGGTAATTTTCATCCACCAACGCTTCGGGCGAACCGGGCCCTATCGACAGGTCGAACTGGAAATAACGTTTGCCGTTTTTGTCCAGATACCGCCCCTTGGACGACTTGACCGAAAACGCGTCCGATAATTTCTTGTCCTCCCTGAAATCTATTTTGATCCTGGAGGCTACCTGTTCCGCCAGGAATTCGGTCATCGCGATATCTTTAACATAAAACCTGTTATTCCAGTACCCGATATCGCCAAGCGCCGTCGGCTCGGCCCTGAAGAAGTCGTTCATCACGTCTTCCTGCCACTTCTTATCGAGGTTCATCTTCTGGAATATCTCTTTTACGGCGCGTTCTTTCTGCGCCTGGGGATTCATGCGCAGGTCTATGAGCATCCTCTTGCCGTATTCTCCCCTGGATATATCGTTCAACATGAACCTCTTCACATCGTCCACGGACTTGATAATAACTATCTGTATCTCCGGGATACGGATATCATGGGCGATGATAACATAAAAGTCATAGTCCGCGTCCGTCGACAACGAGACGCGCGATACGCTAAGCAGCACGTCGTTTATATGCTCGCTCGCCTCTTTTGTTATGGCGAATGTGAAATCGAGCAGATTCTCAAGCGGCAGGTATATCGCCACCGTCTTGCCGGCCGCGCCGACCTTGACGTCTACCTTATATTCCTTTTTACATACCTCAAGTATGCATTCCTTAAATTTCTCTTTAGGGTATGTCGGGGTGCAACCGTTTAAAAAAGTAACCAGTAACCAGTAACCAGTAACCAGTAAAATTAAAGAACAGGTCCGCTTTGTTTTCATTCCCAAGATGCCCGCCTCTTATTTCTTCTGCCATTCGCTGTTCGTGTGCGTCTTGCCGTATTCCTTGAAGATCGCCTCTATATCGTCGTAATCCAGCTCATCTTTCGCGAGGAGTTCTTTGGCAAATCTCTCCGCGATGGTCCATTCGTTCTTCAGCAGCTCTTCGACGCTCTTTACGCATGCCTGCATGATCTTGTCGGTCTCTTTATTCAGGGCGTCTTTCGTATTTTCGGACAATTGTGTTTCCGGGATGAGCGTGTAATCGCCGACGAGGCCGGCGTCGTTCATGCCCCATCTCCAGACCATATTATGGGCTATAGTCATGGCCTGTTTGAAATCCATGTCCACACCGTTCGAGGTCGTATTGAACTTCATCTTCTCTATCACATAACTCGCCAGGCATATCTTGATATCGGCGATAAGCACTTCTCTGGTGTCCACATGCCATTCTTCCCTTAAATTCGAGTGGACGACGCCAAGCGACGATTTCCGCCCTATGATCGAAGCTTTGAAGACATCCTTAGTCGGATGCAGGAGATACGTAGTGACGAGGTGTCCGGTCTCGTGCCAGGCTACCATCTCGCGCTCCCGCGGGGGCATGGTCCGCTTATGTTTCATGCCCATGTCGACCCTCTCGATCGCCTCCGAGATGTCTTCCAGCTTTATGACGTCGCGATTATCTCTTGTGGCGATGAGCGCCGCTTCCTTGATTATATTTTCAATATCTGCCGGAGATTTATATACGGCTTTTCGAGCAAGCCGCGCTACGTCTATCGAAGGATCATGCTGTATCTTATCGAGATAAAACTTGAAGAGCTTCTCCCTATCCTCCAGCCCCGGCTTATCTATATAAAGTTTTCTGTCGAACCTGCCGGGCCTCAAGAGCGCCCGGTCGAGGTTGTCTTCAGGGGCGTTGGTAGCGCCGATGATGATGACGTTCTGCTCAGACGACGGATTTCCGTCTTTATCCTTTATCTCCTGCAGGCCGTCCATCTCGGCGAGAAGCTGGTTCTGTGTGGAGTTCGTCTCTTCCGTCCCGCCGAATACCGAGAATACTCTTTTTCTCGCGATGGCATCGAGTTCGTCTATAAAAACAATGCAGCCGCCGTAACCGTACGCGAGCTCCCTGGCTTTTTTGAACAGCCTTCTCACCCTGGAGGCTCCGACCCCGACAAATATCTCGACGAATTCGCTGCCCGACATCGCCAGGAACGGCAGGCCCGTCTCGGTCGCTATCGCCTTGGCCATATAGGTCTTTCCGCACCCCGGAGGCCCTATCATAAGGATGCCGCGCAGTATCTTCCCGCCTATCTTCTTCAGGCGCGCCCTGTCCGATATGAGCTGGACGACTTCCCTGGCCTCCACCTTTACATCTTCCATGCCGACGACGTCGTCCCA
>JAQUSE010000308.1 GCA_028715235.1 Candidatus Omnitrophota bacterium
TGACTCCGTTATACGCGAATGAGCGGTTCCTGCTTGAGTGCAATCCGAAAGAGATCTCGATGCGGATAATGGACCTCCTTGCGCCTGTCGGAAAAGGGCAGCGCGGCATGATAGTGGCTCCGCCGTACAGCGGAAAGACGGTGCTCCTGCAGAAGTTCGCGAATTCCATAACGACAAACTATCCCGAAGCTGTGCTGATAGTCCTCCTCATCGATGAGCGTCCAGAGGAAGTCACGGACATGCAGCGTTCGGTGAAAGGCGAGGTCATCAGCTCGACGTTCGACGAACCGTCAGAGCGACATATCCAGGTCGCCGAGATAGTGCTGGAGAAGGCAAAGCGTCTTGTAGAAGCCAAGAAAGATGTAGTGATCCTGCTCGATTCGATAACGAGGCTTGCCAGGGCGTACAATTCCTGCGTCCCTCATTCAGGGAAGATACTCTCGGGCGGCGTCGACTCGAACGCGCTCCAGAAGCCGAAGAGGTTCTTCGGCGCGGCAAGGAATATCGAAGAAGGCGGGAGCCTTACGATAATAGCGACCGCGCTCGTCGATACCGGGTCGAGGATGGACGAGGTCATCTTTGAAGAGTTCAAAGGGACCGGTAATATGGAAGTACAGTTGGACAGGAACCTTTTCCAGAAGAGGATATATCCGGCGATAGACATAAAACGCTCGAATACCCGTAAGGAAGAGCTCCTGGTCCACGAGGACGAGTTGAAGCGAATATGGCTTTTGAGGAAGGCGTTGAACGAGCTTAATTCCGACGAGGCTATGCAGCTCCTGGTGGAGAAGTTGTCGAAGACGAAGACGAACGCGGAATTTTTGATGAGCATGAACCAGTAGTGCAGTGGTAGTCCCTCGCCGCCGAAGAAGACCGAAGGCGGCTCGGGAGATTTTTTTCAAACAGAAAGAAAGGGAAAAAAAATGAAAGACAAAATACATCCAGAATACAAGGAAGCGACGATCGCGTGCGTGTGCGGAGAGGTGATACATACGCGCTCGACCAAGCAGAGCATCCATGTCGATATCTGCTCGAAGTGCCACCCGTTTTTTACCGGCAAACAAAAGCTGGTAGACTCGGCAGGCAGGGTGGAGAAGTTCGCCAAGCGTTACGCGGGCAAGGTTAAAGCGAAATCCGCTGAAAAGCCCGATCAGCCTAACGAGGAGAAGAAGGCGTAAAACCGCCGGATAATACCATGTTCGAAAAGATACTGGAAGATAAGAAGCGCCGGTGCGACAAGCTCCATGAGCTTCTCGCGGACCCGAAGGTCATAGCCAATACGTCTGAATACCAGGGTTATGCCAGAGAACTGGCGGGGCTCACTCCCATAATAAACGAGTATAATGACTACCTGAAGCTTAAGGTCGACGTCAAAGACCTCGACAAAGTGCTGAGCGAAAAGCTGCATGGGCACGACAAGGATTTTCTTGTGCTCGCGGAAGAGGAGAGGCATAAGCTTGCGAAGGAGCTTGAAGATTCCGGCAAGAGGCTGGAAGAGCTGCTGCTGGAAAAAGAATCGGGCGGCGACCGCGACATCATAATGGAGATAAGGGCAGGCACAGGCGGGCAGGAGGCAAGCCTCTTTTCCGCGGACTTACTGAGGATGTATTCGAAATACGCCGCAAAAAAGGGATGGAAGGTCGAGCTGATTGATTCGAGCACGACCGAAAAAGGCGGTTACAAAGAAGTGATATTCTCGATCTCGGGAAAGGGTGTTTACGGAACGCTGAAATTCGAGAGCGGCACACACAGGGTCCAGCGCGTGCCGGAGACCGAGGCCAGCGGAAGGATACATACGTCGGCTTCGACAGTATGCGTTCTGCCGGAGGCCGAAGAGGTAGAGATAGAGATAAAACCCGAGGACTTGAGGATCGATGTTTTCAGGTCCGGCGGCGCGGGCGGCCAGGGCGTCAACAGGACAGATTCCGCTGTGCGGCTTACGCATGTTCCTACGGGAATAGTGGTTACGTGCCAGGATGAAAGGTCCCAGCTGAAGAATAAACACAAGGCCATGAGGGTCCTGCGCGCAAGGCTTCTGGACGCGAAAGAGACCGAGCATAATAGTAAGATATCTCAGTCAAGAAAGTCTCAGGTGGGCAGCGGAGACCGGTCGGAGAAGATACGCACTTATAATTACCCTGACAGGCGGGTCACGGACCACAGGATAGGGCTGACAGTGCATAACCTGGAGGATGTGCTGGAAGGGGAATTGGATGAAATAATCGCCGCGCTTAAGGCGGAAGATAAAGAATTAAGATTGAAGGCTGTGACATGAGAACAATAGCGCCTCACACCCCTGTTCAGTACATAATTGGCACGACCGAATTCTGCGGCCTGGATATAACCGTAAACGAAGACGTGCTGATACCGCGTCCGGAGACTGAATTGCTGGTTGCAGCTGTTGCGAAAAGAGCCATGGGCCGGGTCCCAAACTCAGGGTCTTTGAGGATACTCGATCTCTGCACGGGATCAGGCAACATAGCAATTGCGTTGACAAAGTCCATTCCTGACTGTAAAATAGTCGCTTCCGACATATCGGAGGCCGCTTTAAGCGTAGCCCGCCGGAACGCCGGAAAACACGGCGTAGCAGACCGTATCGATCTTGTGAAGAGCGACCTGTTCAGGTCTGTGAGAGGTATGTTCGATATAATAGTTTCCAAT
>JAQUSE010000309.1 GCA_028715235.1 Candidatus Omnitrophota bacterium
GGATGGATTACGTTTTCAACCTGGCGGCAAATATGGGCGGGATCGGGATCATTACCGAGGTTTGCGCGGATATAGTCTATGACAATACACTCATAAACGCGCACATAGCGAAAAGCTGCGTCGAAAATAAGGTCAAACGCGTATTCTTCTCCTCATCAGCGTGCATATACCCTACGTTTAAACAGGAAACACCCGACGTTAAACCGCTTAAGGAGGAAGACGCGTATCCCGCGGACCCGGACAGTTTTTACGGCTGGGAAAAGCTTTACGCGGAAAAGGTCTTCCAGGCATTTAAGCGGGACTATAAGCTCGATATACGAATAGCGCGGTTCCATAATATTTACGGCCCAGAGGGAACTTACGAAGGCGGCAGGGAAAAATCGCCCGCCGCTCTGTGCAAAAAAGTGGCGGAGGCAACCGACTCCGGCGATATAGAGATCTGGGGAGACGGCGATCAGACCCGCTCCTATTGCTATATCGATGACTGCGTCAAAGGCTGCATCCTGCTTATGGAATCGGATCATGACGAACCTTTGAATATCGGCTCGGACAGACTGATCTCCATAAATAAATTGGCTGATATGATCATCGCGATATCCGGTAAAAAGATCGGCAAAAGGTATAATCTTGCCGCTCCCCAGGGCGTAAGAGGAAGGAACAGCGACAATACCAGATTGCGCCGGGTCCTTGGATGGGAACCCCAGATCACTTATGAAAAGGGCCTTAAGGTAACATACGATTGGATAAAGGGCCGGATCTCTAAAAAGGAACCGTTAAATCCAGGAAATAACAGGAAATAATATGATGTACGCCCGCCAAAAAAAGATATTAACCTCGCTAAATATCCTCCTGGACAGCGCGATAGCGACATTGTCATGGTTCGCCGCGTTCATTTTAAGGGATCTGATCGAGCGGGCCGGACTATATGACTTTAGAGGTCTGACAGGCCATCAAAACTGGTCGGCGCTTATTCTGCTGTCGATCCCTCTCTTCCCTATCCTTCTCCGCCTGAATAAACTATATCCCACGAACAGGCTGAGACCTTTTTCGAAGGTCTGTCTTGACGCGGTAAAGTCGACAATAGAGCTGGTTATCATATTCGTGGCCTTTTCATTTTTCAGCAAAGAATATCAATACAACCGTTCACTCATAGTGTTATACGGCGCCCTGCTCCCTGTCTTTTTCTGCATGAAGGAATATTGGGCAAAAAAACTCTACTTGAAATATGGCAATGTTAAATCCGCCGTTATAATAGGAAAGATACACGATGTAAACCGCATACTTGAAGAAATGGAAAATGAGGATCTGGGATTAAGAGTTGAAGGTGTATTATACCTCAGTCATGATGAAATTGTAGAAAAAGAACGTAAAGATAAAATACCAGTCCTCGGAGAAGGGCTGAAAAATCTGGGTGATATACTCGAAAAGCTCAATATCGAACTCGTTATATCCGCTTCATACGAAGGGTTCGAGGCCGATGTGAGAAATATCCTGTTCGTGTGCGGCGAGAGAGGCGTAGAGGGCTGGATAAGGCTTGCCCTCTTCGGCTTGCGCAGCGCCCGGCTCGATAGCGGGCGTATCGGCAATTCCCACTTACTCGTATTCAGCACTACTCCGCCTTATGACTGGCCTATATTTGTCAAGACGCTCTTTGATTTCACCTTAGCGCTTATCCTCTTCCCCGTTTTCTGCTTATTATATATACTGATAGGCATAGGCATAAAACTAAGCTCTCCCGGCCCCGTCCTTTTCAAACAAAAACGCGGAGGCCTCTACGGAAAGCCTTTTATATTCTATAAGTTCAGGACTATGTATAATAACGCCGAACAAAGACGCGAGGAACTGCAAAAATTCAATATTATGAAAGGGCCTGTATTCAAGGTAAAAAACGACCCCCGCGTCTTCCCCTTTGGCGGGTTCCTGAGAAGAACCAGCCTGGATGAGATCCCTCAAATATTGAACATATTAAAAGGCGAGATGAGTATCGTCGGGCCCAGGCCTCTTCCTATGATCGAGGTAAGCCAGATAAAAGGGTGGCAGAGAAGAAGGTTCAGCATGAAGCCCGGCGTCACATGCCTATGGCAGATCTGCGGCAGGAACAGGATATGCGATTTTACGGATTGGGCCAAACTCGACCTGGAATATATCGACCACTGGTCCCTGCATCTCGATTTCTCGATATTTTTAAAGACGATCCCGGTGGTTTTAACGCGAAAAGGCGCTGAATAATATATAGAATAGTACAAAAACAACCGCAAAAAAGGAGGAAGGCTATGGTAAAAACAGCCAGGGCATTGATTTTTTTAGGATTGGCAGGTTTGGTTGCGGGGGTGTTGTTACGGATCACCTTAGGCACCGAAATGATCAATCTCGGCATCACGCAGATGAAGTCGATAAGCATACTTGTATTTTCAAATTCGCTTATTTTAGCGGGATTGGGTCTTAGTAAGCTGACGACAGGTTTATAATATCACTTGGAATCTGCTATCGATACTGAATCGGTAGCGGCGAGATTGATAATCTTCTTTTCTTTTACGGAGTTGCCGGAATAATCCTGGACTACCATCACTATGGGTTTCAACGGCGAGCCGGGCTCTACCCCTATTACCCTCGCTATCTCCCCCGTATCCAGCTCAACAAGCGTTCCTATAGGATA
>JAQUSE010000310.1 GCA_028715235.1 Candidatus Omnitrophota bacterium
CTCGACATCCTGGCCTTCCTCCAAAGACTTATAGCCTTCACCCTGAATCGAAGTGTGATGCACGAATACATCATTTCCGTTTTCAGGAGTAATAAACCCATAACCTTTCTCGTTTGAGAACCATTTTACTTTTCCTTTAACCATTGATCTTGTTGCCTCCTTTCGCTGAAAATTGCAGCAAATACGGGATAATGATCATTCGCCATAAAGCGCTGGCGGATTATTCGCCTATGACAGCAACAGCGAATAAAAAAACCGCAAGGTCGGTCAATCCAGCCTTACGGTCCAAGATCTCCTATCCTTCTTAACTGCAGTAATAATATACCACGGCGCTTTTGTTATGTCAACAGAAATTTTGAAATTCCCCTCGCAGTAAAATTTTTCGCTTCTCCAGTCAGGCGGTTACTTTTGGGCATTGCCTTCGCTCGCCGCGAATCGGCATTAGGCATGCCGATTCGCTGTGGTAAAATTTCGATGGCCTCGCAACCCGGACCGACTTAAGACTGTTGACAGGTTTGCGAGGCCTTGTTTCCCGCCTTCGGCGGGAAGATCGCCACAAGGTATCGAAATTTTACGACATTCGCTTCGGCAATATCCCAAAAGTTCCGCCATCTGAGTAGCGAAAAATTTTCCAGCTCGTTTGCCAAAGTAAAATATTTTGTGCCACGAGGCAGCTACCGGCAGGCTGCTCTTGAGGCGTAAGATTTTGCCAAGGTAATAGATACTAGGAAAGATAATAGGCGTCATAGTTACCATAAGGGCTGTAATGACATATTAGATACATCTTTACATAAACACTCTTGATGGCAAAATTAGCTTAAAAGAGCTCCTGCCGGTAAAGCTGCTGAAGATAAACAGTCACAAAATATTTTACCTTGCCCTCTTTTCCCTTGACCTAAAGGAGATAATTATATAATATAGTGTCCATGACAAAAAATAACTGGAATAAGGCTGGGACGCAGAAGAGGGCCGGTATACTGGCGCCTCTTTTTTCGGTATATTCGAAGGACAGCATCGGCATCGGCGACTTCGATGATCTGAAACTCCTGATTGAATTCTGCCATAAGTCGGGCTGCTCTATACTTCAGTTGCTGCCGATGAACGAAACGGGATCGACCTTTTGCCCTTACGACGCGGTGAGCTCTTTTGCGCTTGAGCCGATGTACATATCTTTAGTCGCTCTCCCGGGGGCGAGCGACAAAACCATCCAAGCTAAAATAGAGGCTGCAAGAAAGGCCAATCCTTCCGGGCAAAAGCATGTCGATTATAAGATCAAAGATGAAAAGATAAAACTCCTGCGGCATATATATTCGGCGCAAGGGGCCGGAGACGCTAAAGATCTTAAAAAATTCTCGGATCATAACGCATATTGGCTTGACGATTTTGCCCTATTTAAGGTCCTGAAAGAGTTCCATAAGGGTAAGCCATGGTATGAATGGGAAGAGCGTTATAAAGAACATGATGGCCGCGAGCTTGCTATATTCGCAAAAAAACATGGAAAAGAGGTCGATTTCCAGAAGTGGTCTCAATGGGTCGCATATAGACAATTTGCCGAAGCCAGGTCATGCGCCGGCTCTAAGAACGTCCTGATGTGCGGCGACCTGCCCATACTGATATCGAGGGACAGCGCGGATGTCTGGTCCCACCCGGAATTTTTCAATTTGGATTTTGCGGCAGGCGCGCCGCCGGATATGTATTGCGCCAAAGGGCAGAGGTGGGGGATGCCGACGTATGACTGGGACAAGATATCGGCGGACAGCTACACATATCTTAAAGAGAAACTCAAATTCGCGGAGAATTTTTACGATATATTGAGAGTGGACCATGTGGTCGGCCTTTTCCGTATATGGAGTATCCCGTATAACGATCCGCAGGAGAATGAGGGGCTTAATGGCGTATTTGATCCCTCCGATGAGCACCTGTGGAAGGAACACGGCGTATCTATCCTGTCGGTGATGTGCGGGAATACCAGGATGCTCCTATGCGCCGAAGACCTCGGCATGATACCCAAGGCATGCCCTGAAACGCTTAAAGAGTTCGCTATTCCCGGCAATGAAGTCCAGCGCTGGACGAAAGACTGGGTAAAGACGCATGATTTCCTTGATCCTGAAGAATATCGTGAGATGTCCGTAGCGATGTTGTCTACCCACGATACGACGAACTGGGCAGCGTGGTGGGAAAATGAGGCAGGAACCGTAGATCAACCGCTATTCATAAGAAAATCGCTCGACCGTAATATAGATTACTCAGCCGCGCAGGACAGGCTTTTCGATCCTGTCCGGTCCAAACACGGCAGGTTAAGATGGCTCGACAGTATAAGGTCGGTAGATTTGTTAGTAGGGATTCTGGGCAAAAGGCCGGAAGAGTTAAGGGATTTTATAGAGATGTATGAGAACACGTATGAAGAGAAAGAGAAGTTATGGCAGCGCTTTAAGCTTAAAGGGTCAATGAAGGAAAAATCCAGCCCTGACACAATTGCCGCTGCCTTAAAGATAACACTTAGCTCCCGCTCGATCTTCTGCATTGAGCTTATTATGGATTATCTTAACATGGCTGGCCTGTATAAAGGGGATCTATACGCTTACAGGGTAAACCGTCCCGGGACCATATCCAAAGACAATTGGTCTCTTACGATCCCCTTATCCAGAT
>JAQUSE010000311.1 GCA_028715235.1 Candidatus Omnitrophota bacterium
CCGCCGCATACGCCGCCCAGCTTCTTATTCGAATCTGATAAATATAGCTTCTTCATCCAGTCCTCCAACCTGTTACCATATAGTAAAATTTTTCGCTCGTCAGATGGCGCCCGCCTGCCCGACTTCGACTGTGTCAGGCGGGCAGGGAACTTACGGGCGGTTGCCGAAGCTCTTTTTAATCTGCCTTCTCAGCAAAATTTCTTCGCTTAAACCATGGCGACGACGGCAACCGGCCACGTGGGTTGCCTGCCCGCCTGAAGCAGTCTCTTGCTGGCAGGCGGGAGCCGTAAATTTTGATAACGTATCGTTAATACCCAAACTACTTTAGCGCCATAGTTACCATAAGAACAAAGAAACCAAATTAAATTGAACCCACTCCCCGGCCTAAAGGCCGGGGTTTCAGGCCTCGGCATAATCTGGCCTGATGTTATACCTGCTGCTCCTCTATGTATTTCCTTATTGTTAACTCGGATACTTTGCCCACACTTTCGGCAAAATAGCCGTCCGCCCAAAAGTCGTCTCCCCACAAAAACTCTTCAAGCTCGGGGAATTCCTGCCTGATTCTTCGGCTTGTCACTTCTTTTAACAGATGGGCACAATGCGCGACGCTGTCTTTTGGCTTCAACCTTATCAGGATATGCACATGGTCATGCTGAATGCTCATGACCTCTATCCACCATCTATTAATCCGGCATCCCTCATACAGCAGGCATTTTAACCGCGCGGCTATTTTGCCTATCAATACCCTCTTACGGTATTTTGGTATCCATACGAGGTGATACTGCAACCTATGACGTGTGTGCGCACCCTTCCAGTATCTAACCATGTCCAGATTATGCCACAAATTCCTTCGCTTGGCCAGCTTTCAGCCGGCCTCGCTACGGGCGGCCATTCATCCCCGCCCTTGAAAGGACGGGGGTTTCTGGCCGGTTTTCTAAATAGAACAAAAACACCCTTAATATCAAAATTAGGCGAAGCCCACTGGCCGGTTAGCCGAATCGGCGCAAGGGCAAGGCGAAAAATTTTACTTCTTCTTGCCGTTATCGTCTTCAGCCGTGAAATCGGCGTCGATGATATCCTCGCCCTTCTTAGGGTTTGCGCCCTCTTTCTCGGACTCCGGCTCTTCCTGCGGCCTCTCGGGACCTGCGCCTGCTCCTCCCGGACCTCCGGGACCTTTCTGCGCGCCGGCAGACTTCTTATATACCTCTTCGGCCAGCTTATGCGCCGCTTTGGTCAGCTCTTCTGTGCCGCGCTTAACGCTCTCGACGTTCTTGTCCTTCATCGCCTGCTTGAGGTTGTTCATCTTCGACTCGATCTCACCGCGGTCTGTCTGGCTTATCTTCTCGCCGAACTCTTTCAGAGACTTCTCCGTGGCATAGATGAGCGTATCGGCCTGGTTGAATACGTCCACCTCTTCCTTCTTCTTCTCATCGGCGTCGGCGAACTTCTCGGCTTCCTTCACGAACTTGTCTATCTCGTCTTTGGAAAGCTTCGTAGGCGCCGTTATCTTTATTGACTGCTCCTTGCCGGTACCTAAGTCCTTCGCGTTGACGTGGACGATGCCGTTCTGGTCGATGTCGAATGTCACCTCTATCTGAGGTATGCCGCGCGGAGCCGGCGGTATGCCAACGAGGTCGAACCTGCCTAACTCGACGTTGTCATTGGCCATCTTGCGCTCGCCCTGCAGCACCCTAACGGTGACCGCGGTCTGGTTATCCGCGGCAGTGGAGAATATCTGGCTCTTCCTAGTAGGTATCGTTGTATTCCTCTCGATGAGCCGCGTGGCGATGCCGCCCATAGTCTCGATGCCGAGCGACAGCGGAGTGACGTCGAGCAGAAGAACGTCCTTCGACTCACCTGTCATTATGGCGCCCTGGATCGCGGCGCCCAGCGCCACACATTCCATCGGGTCGACGCCTCGCTCTATCTTCTTGCCGACGTAATCCTCGACGAACTTCTGGACTATCGGCATCCTCGTAGGTCCGCCGACGAGGATAACCTTGCTGATATCTTTTGCCGTTACCTTGGCGTCCGACAATGCCCTTTCTATCGGACCGCGGCACCTGTCTATGATAGTGGCCACCAGCTCTTCCACTTTCGCCCTGTTGAGCGTCATGGTCAAATGTTTTGGTCCCGTCTGGTCTGCTGTGATGAACGGCAGGTTTATGTCGGTCGAGATAGTGCTCGACAGCTCGACCTTCGCCTTTTCGGCCGATTCCCTAACGCGCTGCATCGCCATCTTGTCGTTCTTTATGTCGATGCCTGTGTCCTTCTTGAACTCTCTGGCTATGTAGTCGACGAGCGCATTGTCCATGTCTGTCCCGCCGAGTTGCGTATCGCCGCTCGTCGAGATGACCTCGAACGTCGCCGCCTTGTGCTCGTTGTCCCATCCCATCTCGAGTATCGTCACGTCGAGCGTGCCGCCGCCGAGATCGAATACCATTATCTTCTGCTCCTTGCCGGCCTTATCGAGCCCGTAAGCAAGGCACGCCGCGGTCGGCTCATTGATGATCCTCAGGACCTTCAGCCCCGCGATCTCGCCCGCGTCCTTAGTAGCCTGTCTCTGATTGTCGTTAAAATAAGCGGGGCACGTAATGACTACCTCTTCGACCTTGTCGCCGAGGTAG
>JAQUSE010000039.1 GCA_028715235.1 Candidatus Omnitrophota bacterium
CCCACAACCTCGTCCACAAATTCGAACCCGGCCCCTCGAGGCAGCGGTTCTATGCGCATCCAGACCTCGGCAAACTGGCCGGCGCCGCCCGTCTGCTTCTTGTGCCTGTACTGGGCGTCGCCCTTGCCAAAGATCGTATCTTTGTACGCGACTTTGGGCGTCCCGAGTTCAGCCTGAACCCCGTAACGCATCTTCATCCTGCTGATCATCGTGTTGATATGTATGTCCCCCATACCGGACGCGATCATCTCCTTGGTCTGCTCGTCCATCGCGATCTTGAACGTAGGATCCTCTGCCGTTAATTTATGGAGGGCAGTTGATATTTTATCCTCGTCGGAACGCGTCTTAGGCTTTAACGAGAACGATATTGCCGGTTCAGGGAACTGTATATCTTCGAATTTAAGCGGGTTCTTTTCATCGCTTAATGAATTCCCGGTATCCGTCTCTTTCAGCTTGGCAACGCATGCGATGTCGCCCGCCTGGGCGGACTCCATAGACGTCTGGGCTTTTCCCAGCAGCGAAAATATCTGGCCTATCTTCTCCTTCACCCCTTTGGTTGTGTTGTAAAATCCTGTATTCGATTGTAACTTGCCGGAGAAGACCTTAAATATCGATATCTGGCCCAGGAACGGATCCGACAATGTCTTGAATACAAGCGCCGCAAAAGGCGCGTTAGGGTTCGCGTCTAGGGGGAACCTCTCCGAAGTCTCGGGCTTTATAGCCTCGGTCTTCGGCCTGTCGACCGGCGAAGGCAGGTAGCTGACTATCGTATCCAGAAGCTCTTTTATACCTATTGAACGCGCGGCAGATCCGCAAAGGATAGGCGTTACGTTGCCCTGCACGACGGCCTTCTTGAACGCCTTCATCAATTCCTCCGGCTCGAGCTCGCCCTTATCCAGATATTTCTCCAAAAGCGCGTCGTCTGTTTCGGCAACGGCCTCTGCCATCTGATCGCCAAGCGCCTTAGCGTGGTTCTTCTCGTCATCCGCAAGCGAGTCTATCCCCTTATGGGTCAATATATTCACCACGCCCTTAAGCCCATCCTCCTTACCCACCGGCATGTCGAGGCTCACGCAATGTTTCCTGAACTTCTTTTTTATATCTTCAAAACATTTATCATAATCGGCATACTCCCTGTCGAGCATATTGATGAAGAAGATGCACGGGACGTTCTTCTCCATCGCCATCCTGTACGCTCTCTCCGTACCTATCTCTATGGAGCTCGCGGCATTCACGACGACTATACAGACATCGGCCCCCCGCAATCCCCCTATCATCTCTCCCGCGAAATCCGCATAGCCCGGAACGTCTATCAGGTTTATCTTGGTCGAATTATAGACAAAGCTTGCCAGCGAAGTATTGACCGAATGTTTCTTCTCTTTCTCATCCTCATTGTAATCTGAAACCGTAGTCCCTTCATTGATCGTACCCATGCGCGGGATCGCCCCTGCCGCATAGAGAATGGCCTCTACCAACGATGTCTTGCCGCATGCTGAATGGCCTAAAACAATAATATTTCTGATGTCTTTCGGATTAAAGCTAGCCATTTTAGCAATCCCCCCGCTTTTTTATGTTAATTTTACTATTATATCGTTAATTATACGAAAGTCAAGAAGAATGTACCGCCAGACGATACGCATCGTCCTTGGTCAATTCCCTGAAACGGCCCTCTCCTAATTCTCCTAACCTTATACCGCCTATGCGGATACGTTTAATATCCATTACCGGAAAACCGACAAATTTGAACAATCTGCGTATGTGCCTCTTCTTGCCTTCAGCCACTATGACCTTAAGCTCGGCCTTACCGTTCTTTGCCCATATAACAGAGCAGGAACTTACCTTCAGCAACTCATCCTCATCGCGGACGCCTTTTAATAATCTTGATATCGCCCGGGCATCCGGCTCGCCTTCCACCATGACCAGATACTCTTTCTCGATCTCGAATTTCGGATGGGTCAGTTTATAGCAGAAATCACCGTCATTGGTAAGTACTATGAGGCCGCGGGAATCTTTATCCAGCCTGCCTACAGGGTATAGGCGGCCGTACTCTTTCGGGATAAGGTCGGTGATCTTATGCGCGGCGAACCTGTCTTCGAGCGTCGCGGTAACGCCTTTAGGCTTATTGACGATGAGGTAAAGCTCTTTTTCGACGCTGAGTTTTCGTCCGGACATGTAGACGGAGTCGCCGTCTTTCACTACATACCACGGCTCGCGCACGACGGCGCCGTTCACCTTTACCTTGCCGTCTTTTATATAAAGAACGGCCTTTCTCCTGGCGCAGCAACCGGCTCTCGATAAAAAGTTATTCAGTCGCATGATCTATCCTCAATCCTGTACTCGCGGATCGCGATACGGGATATTTTGACTACCCAGTAATAATTGCATCGCGGCGCCTTCATACGGATCCAGATTATCGTCATCCCTGTATTGTCTTAAGACCAGCCTCCCCGATTCGCTGTAATGCCTTCTTTCGACCTGACGCCCATCCTCATCATACGTTATCTGCGAGATCGTCCTGGAATCTTCATACCACCAACGCCTCGCGGCCCAGCCGTCTATGCCGTTCTTGAGCCTGCCCGACTGGTCGTAAAAAGATTCCTCTGTCCTGTTCCCCGCAAGGTCGAACTTCTCTATCTTTTCGACCGTTCCATCGTTTCTGCAATAGGCCTTAGCCTTCAAATGTCCCGTTGCGTCATAGACTGTGCAGGATCTGATCTTGCCGTTATCCCAATAAAGGATATCGTTCAGGCCGGACACATCCCCTTCTGCCATGGCATCCAACGGCGCGAGCAACAGGCATACGCAAAATATAAGGACACTCTTAGAGATAAACATATCCGATTAACCTCACTCAAAATAGAAAGGCGGCGTCATCGCCGGATAGAACAACTTCTTCTTCCTGAGCTTTTCGATTACGTGCCTATTCTTTTCGTTATCTTTAAGGAACACCACAGCCGGAGGCGACGCGTACGCCAGCACCCAGCTCTTATCGAACGACACTTTCCACACTATCCGGTTATTCACATCTAAGAACATGATGTCGGTCTCCGGGAATCTCGGCAGCGCCGCATTGTAATCGATCTGGCCCTCCACTACCCCGAAGTAGAGATGGATAAAAGGATTGTTATAGATAGTCTCATATCTGCCGTCGATAAAGACCTTGTTTGAATCTCCAAGCTGCCTTATGCACATCTCGCCCCAGTTGAACCAAGGGAAGATATTGCCTTTTATACCGTTAGCGCGAAGGAACTCCACGGCCTCGACGGGAAATTCGTCTTTAGATATCTCTATCTTAAGCGGATTGACTTGCGTATTAGAGAATACCCCCGATATGAAGAAGACTGCATAGCAGGCCAATATCGAATTTATAAAAAAACCGGACAGTCTATTTTCCATTCGGCCGAACCATTCTCCCGCAAAAGAGTCAAAGTATTTCGGCATCAATACAGCGGCCAGGATAGCGAATAGCACGGTATGCCGGTTATGTTTGAAAGCAAGGATGAACGCGAGGCTTAAGACTACGAGGTCGAAGGCAGACCTTCGCCGTTTAGCGAAATACAACCCTACCAGCACTATCATAGAAACGATTATATAGCCGTATGACTGGGGTGACAATTCAGACATCTGCCATTCGGTGATGAACGGCCTATCCAGCGTTACGGCGGATATCATAAAACGCCACAGCCTGATCCCGTATGGGTTTATAAGCGTCGCCAGCACAGAGAATGCGCAAGCCACAGCCAGAGGCGCAGACAGCTTGCGCGTAAAGAGCTTTACCAGGACATACAGCATTAATATAGAAAGCCCTGCGACAAATCCGCCGTGAAGGTTAGGCCATAATAAAAAGATGACAGGCAGCGCAATCAGCCATTTCCTGTCAAGGCCGTTTTCCAGCCTGTCGATCATAAATATCAGACAGGCTAAGAACAGGTTTGTAAATATCTGCGGTCGGATCGTAAATCCGCGCGTAAGCACGGAGAGCGTCGTAACGACGAAAAGCATCCTTAAGAATGCGCTCCTTGTCCATAATTTCGCCGATGCGTAAACGATCCATGTGACCAGAAAAGCTGACAAAAATTTAAAAAGGACAAGCCCCGTATCTTTCGTGTGCCTGTAGACAGTATAAAATATCAGCTCGGAAAGCCATTCATGATTGATCCAGGGGGCTCCGTAGGCCGAATAAGAATATGTATCGACCTTAGGGATCTCGCCCTTTTCATAGATATCCTGCCCAAACTTCAAATGTCCCCACAGGTCCGGATCCGCTCTTGTCTTTAAGAAAAAGAAGAGCGCGGCACCTACGACAAAAAGAATGAACAGGGATTGGGATACTTTCTCGTTCCTAAGTTTTGCGAAGGTCATGGCAGGTCTTTCAATACGGGCACTTTTTCATGCCGGCTTCATTCCCATGTTCAAAATATTTTTCCCAAACCCCAAAACATCCCGGAATAGAAAGCGCACCATGCCCATGCGCTCAAGAACGCGCAGAATACCGCGTATAAATATATTCTTCTCGTATTGACGCCTATCATCGACATCAATATTGAAGCGATGATCGGCCCGAGAAAAACCGTAGTATTCAAAACGGCGATGAATTCGCCTCCTTTTACGATCGCCTGCGCGCGGCTCGACAGGCCTTCTCTTTTCTTCTCCACCCAATCTCTGAAGCGAAGGCTTACATCCGCATTTGTCGATAAATATATGACTAACCACGAAAGCGGTATAGTAAATACAACCCTCAATAACGTCGCCCTGACCACGCCGAACATCTTGGTAGTGGCTATTAGCGTCCCTTCTGTGAAGATAAACCCTACGGCAGTGAGCGCGATGCCCGCTATCCAGTATACGTCTTTCATATCGGCAATCCTATTTTCTCATCGATCTTCTTTTGCGACGTCTCATAGCAAGCCGCTTCATCCTTCTTGTGTTCTTTTTAGGCATTTGCTCCTCCTTTAATGAGGCCACAACTTATGGCTCGGTTTGAGATCCAAACAATCTTTCGGCGCTATTTTTCGGCAAACGGCTCTTCCCAGAAAAATTCAGGGTCTTTTAATATCGGTTCATATTTTGGCGGAAATGGGACCGGGAACGTTACAAGCTCGTACGCTCCGACAATCGCTCTCGTCGCTACCATACCCACGCCTTTCGCCAGACCGACCGTCCACGCCCATCCTACGCCGTCTTTCTTACCTGTCATATCCATCTGGTGGATCAATTCCAAATGGGAAGTCGCAAGATTACATAAGCCCCGTCGAAATTTCCTGAAAGCCGGGGTTTCGCAATATGCCGGCGAAACCTCAGCAAAAATAAAAACCGAGACCAACATCACTAAAACCGCTTTCTTCATACCGCTCCTCCTTTGCATTATGTTCGATATTATCTACGGCCTGATTTTGTAACAGTTGCTTTCGGAACCTTCTGTCCGGTCGCATCCAGCGTATAATCATCCTTCTTGGCGGCCCGGTCCTTATCCACATCCATCTTAACTTCGAGATTACCGGACAATAGCGCTTGAGCTTTAGTCACCAACGCCCCCGCCGCGTCGGTCACAAGATCCAACCCCTTCGCCTTGCTTTCTTCCGGATGAGCCGGGGCACAGGCGCAGGTGACAGAGAATAACAATACCGCCATCCCGCGTTTCAGCATGTTTTTAGTCTAGTTCAAGCATCGCCTTGTCTTCATCGGATAACTTATCCCCGAAAACCCATACAGTATAAGAGCCTATATTATCTACGATCTTTAAGAGCGTCGCTTCCAACTCTATCACCTGCCCCTTAGACAGAGGTTTGACGCTGGCCTTATCTTTGTAGAATATCTGTATATCGTACATCACCCCGCCTGACGTTACCTTCGGGAGAGTAACCACTTTGTAATATTGGCCACCCCTGTCTGTCCTCTCGTCAAATTCATCCCAGCCCAGGACATCCTTTATCATGCCGTCTACAGGAACCTGTTTATACCTGTATTGCCCTTCTACCTGCGGCCTCTGAACTTCGGTAGCGCTGTTATATTGCCCGACGATCTCATCCAATCCAGCCGCTTCGCAATATGAACACGCCGCCGCCAACGTTGAAAATAATACAGCTGAGAAAATGTTCATCAAGTATCTTGGCATCTTCCCGTGCTCCTTTCTGATATTAAACTGCTAAAAAAAACTCCCGCTCAACAGCGAGAGTTTTAATAACCTGATCTGCGATTGTTCGAGTTGGTCATATGATATCCCCGTCATTGGTATAATAATACTATAATAACGGGAATTTTTCAAGGCCTTCCTCGGAAAAAGACGGAAAAAGACTATTGTGGTTAACCGATCTTATATACTGCGTCGCCCTGGCGGACCTTCTGGTCGACCTTTAAGCTGATCATGTCTCCCGGCTTCGCTTCCTGCGCGGGAACGCGGTCTATCTGCATGGAGCTTACATCATGCACAAGCTCCGAGGCCTTGCCTTTTATGCGTATCTTATCACCTACTTTTACAGCGTCGCTGAGCTTTACCATGCAAACGCTGATCTTGTCGAAGAAATGATCCACCACCCCTACCTGTTTCTCGTCCATTTTATCCTCCTATAGTTCCTCGCCCGCTCTCCTGCCGGTCCTCGGCATGTACGGCCGCCGCCCGGACAGATCGCCGTCAGGCATAAGTGTAACGTCGTCCATGCCTTTAGCATTCTCGTCAAATATCGGCTCTTCGCCGGAAGTGACTTTATTCATCTTGTCCTTCACTGAAGATATGACACCCGAAAGAAACCCTTCTTCCTGAACATCCTCTTCAACCTTCTCTTCAGCCGCATAAACCGGCGCGATCATCACCATCGCAATAAGCAAGAAGAATAATATCTTCATCGTTATCATCAACACTCCTTCCTCATTCGAAAGAATAATGCTTCTTCACTGCCTCTTTTATATCCCATACGCACTTCATCCCTGACGGGAATGTCACAAAATCACCTTTCCCGAAACTGACCGGCTTTCCGCCTTTCGGCGTCACGGTGACTTTCCCTTCGAGAATATAACATTTCTCGACCGAATCGTATGTCCAGTCGAACCTGGATACCTCTTTCTCCCATATCGGCCAAGAGAAGACTCCCATCTTATTGAGATCGTCCTTCGCCAATTTCTTTACGCTTATCTGGTTCATGATCTCTCCTTGATATTCAATATCTTATTTTTTCATCCAAAATGCATAAAGTGGCTTTGCCCCGGCAAGAAGGACCAGGACTATGAGAACGGGATAGCCGATATTTAATAACTGAGGAAATATCTTAACGATAATGATCGTAAAGAAGAATACCGCCGCTTTCGTAAGTCCTATATCCCATACCGTCAGCTTCTTAATCCTCTCGTTCATTTTTTCTAACATATCCATCTCCTTTTTATGCCCTCACCCTATCCCGCCGGGTGTCCCCATCTAGGCTGGCCCTAAACTGACCTAATTTACCTAATTTGACTGAGATTTGGGTTTATCTTTCCTGACAGCGCTCAATGTCCATAGTCCACCATAACCCAAAAGTCCCCCGGTTTATGGCCCCAGATACCTGCATCTCCGTATTGATAGATATAAAAACGTCCTTTTGTGCCGTTGCCCCATTGACTACCGGCATAATGCGAACATGTTATGTAATATGCTTGATAGGTTGGCTCATGGGTGACTTGCCATGTAAGACCGTCCGGCGTTGAACTGCTATAGGCCTTATGCGGTGGAGACTGCGCTAATAGCGTAAACGGGTTCACGGCCGGCCAATACTCTCCGGAAGCGTTTTTCGTACCGTTAAGAGCATTCGCTGCATATTGGGCATTTACTGCAGATTTCAACGCGCCTATAACGGCGTCGTCAGCACCTTCTTTGGCTTTAGTTAATATGTCTGCGAACTTGGGAAGGGCTGTTGTGGCAAGTATTCCAAGAATGACAATAACTATTACCAGCTCTACAAGAGTGAATCCGTAAAAATCAACACGATTTTTTTTCATATTTCCATATAATATATGATAAGACATAACTAAGTCAATTTAAATAATCTTGTGTTTCGGGAATGGGAAGAGACATCGTACCCCCTCTTCCGTAGCTTTAAGGAAGATTAAGAGGGTTAGTCTTGAGGTCTTCCTCGGTTTAAAAGAGTTAGTTAATAGTGTTAAGGAGATTACCCCGAGGGGTAATCGAAAAAAATCAAAAGCTGGATCCAAAGAACGTGTTAGGGTTATGCCGAATTATGTATATGAATACGAGCCAAGCAACGCGATTTATGTCGGCGACAGCTCGCCCTGGCAGTGGCGCAGGGTCAATGAATGGCACCGGTATCTCAATGATCCTGTAGAAAAAATAAAGGGACACATGATAACCTGATATAATTCTCCTTATTCTGCTAAGAAAAGGAGGCGGTTATATGTGCCCATATCCATGGTATCAGGTTATGCGATTAAGTAAAGATAAAAAACAGCAAAGGTCGTGCGACATAAAAAATGTGTGAACATATTTTTAGTGTTCACACATTTTTTTCTGCACTCCCCCGACCGCGTGGCAGATCATGTGGCGGTTCTATCTGGAAATTTTTCGGGTGACGCGGCTTGAGACTTTTTCTCAATAAAGGGCGAAGTATGCCCGCCTGATCGCAGCAAGCTAAGTCTGGCGGGCAGGGATGGGGTGTCCCGAATACAGCAAGAATGGTTCGGGCATATAGATACGCGCTTATGTCGTAGGGGAGGTTTAAACCTCCCCTACGACTACAGATTGTAAACCCGTTCCTGCCTTTATGCTTACGAGTGGCAGGAACGGATGGGGTGCCCGAATGTTAAAGACTATAGTTCGGGATACATAGATACGCGCATAGAATATACCCGTGATAGATTGTCCCGCCCGGAGTTAGACTTGAGGCGGGATCCCGCCCCGAGCTAAACAGATGGCGGGATAAACCCATACGAGCCCTTTTGAAGAAAAAGTCCAAGCCGCGGCAGCCTGCCCGCCTGAAGCAGTCTCTCGCTGGCAGGCGGGGACCCGAAAAATTTGAATAAAAAACCGCGCAGCAAACGTTAGTCTGCTGCGCGGTTTAAATTAAGCCGGCATTGGCTTACTCTCCCAACCAGTTGCCCGGTAAGTACCATCAGCGCTGAGGGGCTTAACTTCCGTATTCGGAATGGGAACGGGTGTGACCCCCTCGCTCAGAACACCGACAATTTTTTCTTCAAAACCTCGAACAACACACAATAAGTCTTGTAACGGGCTAATCGAGTATCAGCTATAAGCTGTAAGCTTTAGGCTATAAGTTTTTAACGCTTATAGCTTACGGCTTACAGCTTACCGCTTAATTAAAAAGGTCAAGCCGAACGACGGATTAGTACGCTTAAGCTGAAAACCTTACGGCTCGTACACTTAGCGCCTATCAACCACGTAGTCTCCGTGGCGTCTTCAGGGATATCTATTCTTGGAGAGGGCTTCGCGCTTAGATGCCTTCAGCGCTTATCCTTTCCGAACGCGGCTACCCAGCAA
>JAQUSE010000312.1 GCA_028715235.1 Candidatus Omnitrophota bacterium
ATTACTGACGGAGATCTTATGGGCCATATACCTGTATCGGCGGCTATCATAGCCAAGAACGAGGAAGATAATATCGCCAGATGCCTCGCAAGCGTCAAGTGGGCGGACGAAATCATTGTCGTTGACGGTTTTTCTACAGACAGGACAGTTGAGATAGCGCGTTCGTTCGGGGCAAAGGTGGTGCAGCGCCGTTTCACAGGTTCGTTCGCGGACGACAGGAACGCGGGCCAAGACAGCGCGAAGAACGACTGGGTTCTGCACCTTGACGCGGACGATGCAGTGACTGAAGATTTTGCGGCCAGGATGGAAGAGGCGCTGTCTAAAGGCGGCGTTGTAGTGTATAAGTTCCGGCGTAAGAATTTCTTTCTGGGCCATGCGATGGACCACGGCGGATTTCACCATTACATCCCTAACCTCGTCGATAAAAGACATGTGCGATACGAAGGCGTCGTCCATGAGATACCCGTCTACAAGGGCAATATGGGCCAGATCGACGCCGATATCGAGCATTATCCGTTCGATTCCATCAGCCAGTTCATAGTAAGGCAGAACCGTTATACGGATATTTCATCAAAGGAGCTGCTGAAGAAAGAGGGAGTCTTGCCCGAAGCGAAAATAAAGAGCAATATGATATTCAAATCGCTCAAGATGTTCTGGAAATCATACGTAAAGAAGCAGGGTTATAAAGAGGGGATGTATGGGCTGGTCTTCGCCGTGCTCTTCGCGTGGATACATTTCCTCAAATGGGCGAAGTATTGGGAACTAGTCAGAAAAAAAGGGTAAAATTTTTCGCTTCTCAGTCCGGCGACGAACTTGCGGGCAGTTGCCTCAGCTTCGTCGCAAATCGGCATTGGGCATGCCGATTTGCTGTGGTAAAATTTCGATGGCCTCGTAACCCGGACTGAGGGCATGCTGTTGACAGGTTTACTCGGCCTTGTTTCCCGCCTTCGGCGGGAAGATCGCCATAAGGTATCGAAATTTTACGACATTCGCTTCGGCAACCGCCCGTAAGTTCCGCCATCTGAGGAAGCGAAAAATTTTAGCTGGGAAGACAGCTAAAACCTAAGCCGACGTTATGATGAGCACATTGAAAATATTAGGTCTTTGTGATGGAGAAAAACGGTTATATATACGCATTTTTGCATATTAAAAGAGCCAAGGCTGTTCGAGGCCGGATTATCATCCCGCCAAAGGCGGGACGCCGGCCGAGTTGCCGCAGGCTCCCGTTTTTCGACTGAACAAAGACCGACCCCTGTAGTCAGAGCGCTGGGGAAATATTTTCAGTGCTCGAATAACGAGGCTTAGGTTAGAGTTTGGACGGTAAAATTATCAGGAGCGAATAAGTGGACAGGTGCGATATTATAATACCGGTATGGAACGAGCATGAGATGACGCGCGAGTGCGTCGAATCCATACAAAAGCATGCCGGCTATCCGTTCAGGCTCATCATAATAGATAACGGGAGCGAAACCGCGACGAAGAGCTATCTCGACAGCCTCTGCGCTAAAAAAGAGACGGAGATAACTCTTGTGCGTAATCCCGAGAACCTCGGCTTCGTAAAGGCCGTTAATCAGGGACTGAAGTTATCGGACAGCCGCTACGCGTGCCTCATGAACAATGATACTATCGCTACGGCCGGATGGCTTAAGGAGATGGTCGATGTAGCGGGATCCGACCCGGCGATCGGCCTCGTCAATCCATCGAGCAACACATCGGGACAATTCCCGCCGGACGGAAAAGGCATAGAAGAATATGCAGTTTCGTTAAAAGAGTTCAGGGGACAGACCCAGGAGCTATATAACTGCCGCGGATTCTGCATGCTGCTGAAAAGGGAAGTCGTGGAAAAGGTAGGGTTGCTCGACGAGGAATATGGCATAGGCTACTTCGAGGAGACCGATTACTGCAGGAGGGCCCATGGAGCGGGGTTTTCGGCAGTCAGGGCAAAGGCTGCTTACGTCTATCACAGGGAACGCGCGACCTTCGATAAGCTGAAAGATACGAAGGCGCTGTTCAAGGCCAACGAAAATATTTTTTTTAAAAAATGGGGCAGGCCTGTAAAATTAGCGTATCTGGCAGATTCAGTGTCATATGCCGACAAGATCAACGATATTGCGGTAGACGCCGCAAGGCATGGCCACAGGATATCGGTTTTTCTGAAGAAAGGGCTGTCATGGCCTGTGAAGATAGACCATTTTGACATACGCAGGTGTGATATTAATGCGGCCCTATTCGGCCTTATCTCGGCCTGTAAGATATTGAAGAACAGAAAGAAGAAACCTCTCGAGGTCATCGTTACGGATAACAGGGCGCTGGGGCGTTTTCTGGCGGCGATCAAGCCTTTGCACGGTTCAGATGTTCTGGTAGGCGCGGATAAAGAAATGGTGTTTGATCTCCTTGAAAAAAGGTCAAGAAGCTTTTAAGCTAGAAAAGGAAAACATATGGAAAAGAAATCTTTATCGGTCATCATGCCGGTCTTCAACGAAAAAAATACTATAATGAAGATCGTCGAGAAGGTCCTGAAGCTCGGCATAGTCAAAGAATTGATAGTCGTGGATGACTGTTCCACGGACGGCACGCGGGACCTGCTGAAGGACGCGAAATTCGACGCCCGCGTACGGATATTTTACCATGACAGGAACAAAG
>JAQUSE010000001.1 GCA_028715235.1 Candidatus Omnitrophota bacterium
CGCATTTCATTATCGCCTATACCCAGGGCGACAGAGAGATCCTTCCTGCCCTCCAGATACTTCCAGTCTCCCAGGACCTTAAAACCGTTTATAATAGAGCCTGCCTTTTGTATATCCTCATCGATAAAACCGGCTGTATCGGCGCCTGCCTCCGCGAGGATATCGAGGACTACCCTGCCATGCCCGCCGGCGCCGAATATCACGATCTTTTCCCTTTTCTTCATTTTGCCCCTCAATAGGTCAATTGCTTAACAAGCAGTTCTTTGTTCAGGCGTATTGCGGCCAGTCTGTCTGCTATACGTTGCCCTGCGTGACCGTCGCCGTAAGGATTATTGCAATGTCTCACCTTATTCCTGAATTTCTTATCGAAAAGCGCCTTTTTGATCGCCCTTAAAATTGCGTTCATCCCATGATCGGCGTCTATGACGTTACCGCAACGCTCGCGGCCCCTTTGTCGATCGCCAATATTTACGACCGGAAGCTTGAACGAAGCGGCTTCGATAATACCGCTTGAAGAATTTCCCACCAGGACGGACGATATTCTCATAAGCCCCAGGTAGTCTGCGTGCGGTATGCTCTTAAAGGCTTTTATGAGCGAATGCCTCTCGTATCTTTTTATCACATCGATCATCTTCCTGCCTCCGGCGTCGGCATTGGAGTATATTACAATAGTCTGTATCTGTAACTCTTTGACCGCTTCCAGCGTCGTCCGCATATGCGACGCCGACTTGCCTGTTTCGGCGCTTACAGGATGCTGGACCACGATCAATGTCGGACCGTCATTGAGGCCGTATTTCTTAAGAAGTTCTTTCTTGCCCGCGTAACGGCCGGATAGTACACTATCCAGGGCAGGCGCGCCGACTTTAAAGACCGTATCCGGCCTCTCACCCAGCTTTTTTATCCTTTCTTTCGCCTTATCCGTAGCGGGAAAGTGTATGTTGGACAACTTCGTTATAGCGTGCCTGACAAGTCCGTCTATGTGCCCCGACACCTCGCCTCCGTGAATGTGCGCGACGGGTATATTCATATAATTCGCGGCGATGGCCGCGGCAAGCATCTCTCCTCTATCGCCCAGCACCAATACTATATCGGGCTTCAGCCGGAGAAAACTGTCAGAGAACATCGATACGGCCTTCCCGACGGAGAACGCCATTGCATGGCCGGTATCCTCCCAATACGAAATGTTTATCCTGTTGTTTATATGAAAACCGTCTTTCTCTATCTCGCGGACCGTATAGCCGAATTCCTTCATCAGATGCATGGAAGTGGCGATAACAAAGAGTTCCAGGCGCTTAGATTTTTTTATCGCCTTCATCACCGGTTGGAGAATCCCATAATCCGACCGCGACCCTGTTATAACGCAGACTTTACGTTTCATATCATATCCGAGGTCAAGACCTCGTCCTTCTTTATGCGTAGTTTGGCTTTCTTTCCATCCAGAATATACAGGTATTTAGGACTCAAACCTGTCCCTGGCCTCTTCACCGTAAGCATGCTCCGTCTTATTGTTCGGCCTTTTGGGATATCTTCAAGCGCCACGACGCTCTTCCTTGCTATCCTCTTCACTTCTTCCTCGGCGGAGGCAGGGGCTTTTATGCCGCCGCCCATGGACTTTTCGGTATTTCTGACAGACCTCACCAGATCCTCCAGCCCCTTAACGTCTAAGGACGCCTTATGGTCCGGGCCCTTCATGGCTCTGTCCAGGGTAAAATGTCTCTCGATAACACAGGCTCCTAATGCCGTCGCCGCAATCGACGCCTCCAATCCTTCTGTGTGATCCGAATATCCTACCGGACAGTCAAAATTTTTCTGAAGCGTAACGATCGCCCTTAGATTGGCGTCTTCGTAACGCGCCGGATAATTAGAAGTGCAGTGCAGCAGTATCAGGCGCCTGTTGCCGGCCGAATAAATTACATCAACGGCTTCCCTCACCTCACGTAGAGTTGACATGCCGGTAGAAAGGATGATCGGTTTCCCGTATCCGGCTGCCTGTTTTAGTAAAGGGGTGTTGGTTATCTCACCCGAACTGATCTTAAAGGCGGACACTCCAAGCCTATTCAAGAGAGTGGCGCTTTGAAGATCGAACGGAGTAGAGAGGAATAGTATCTTTCTTTTTTTGCAGTGATCGGATAATCTTTTAAACGCTTCTTCGGAGAGCTCAAGCGACTTGAGCATCTGGAACTGCGATTTCCCGGGGACCGCCCTCTTTTGATAAGCGGCTTTCGGCGCGTCCTTCACCACAAGCTCCTCTGCCCTAAAGGTCTGGAATTTAACGGCGTCGGCGCCGGCGTTTTTAGCCGCGTCGACCATCTTCATCGCTATGGCAAGGCTGCCATTATGGTTCACGCCGGCCTCGGCTATGATAAATACCGGCCGGCCTTCTCCTATCTTCCTTCCCGCAATCGTAACATATCTTCGCATTACTGTCTGCCCCCGCCGGCGCGTTTCGACAGGATCTCTCCCGCCATCCATAATTCAAATTCATCGTCTATCTCTACGTTCTCTTCTTTCGAGGTAAATATACGTCCAGCCTTTTTACCGAATATCTTTCCCTTCTTTATCAGGTCTGCCTTTATAACATATACATTGCCGTCGTCGTAGAAAAATCCTTTCAGGTCCTGGCGCCTCTTATTTATATACGAGCCATACTCCATGAATTTGCATATAAATCCTGTCGCGAGATTGTCCGCTTTCGTCCTGCGAAACTTCTTTATACACCTGTCTATCAATCCCGGGCTACGGACCGGGGAAGTAGGTTGGAGCAGCACTACCGTGTCCGTGTCGATCAGCGAAAGCACATGCTGCAACGCGGAAAGCGTCGTCGCTTTATCCGTCGCCAGTCTCGCGGGGCGATTTATAACGTCCGCTCCGCACCGTTTTGCGATATTGGCTATTACCGCGTCGTCCGTCGAGACCACAAAGCGATCCAATAGTTTCGACTTCTTCGCCGCCTCAATAGTCCATGCGATCAGGGGCTTACCTGCTACCATCTTTATATTTTTTCGCGGTATGCCCTTAGACCCTCCGCGGGCCGGTATTATACCTAACGTCATAAAACCTCTTTAGCTATCTCTTTTACAGACCCAACGATCCTGTCGATCTGTTCGCCGGACATCTTTATATTGATCGGGAGCGCTATCGTCCTCCTCAAATGGTCGTAAGATCTCGGCCACAACCCGGTGAGGTCTTTCCCTTTATATGGGTCCAGGCCGGAGAGCAGATGGTCCCACGTCCCCGAAAAATGCCAATTGAACGCGTCCGGCAGGTTCTTAGTGCCTACCTTCTTCTCCTTAAGTTTCTCTACGAACTTTTTAGCTTTTTCGACGCTCTCCACGGTAAAAGTAAGCGTATCGGCAGTCTCGCCTTCCGCGTCGTTAAAGGACCTGAACTTGAGCCCTTTCACATTTTTAATCCCCGCCATTATCTCCGCTTTATTCTTTTTCTGCTGAGAGATTGCGTAGTCAAGCTTGGCAAGCTGGACGATCCCTAACGCGCCCTGCAGTTCCATCATGCGATAGTTGAATCCGGCCTGCCGTCTCGTGTCCTCGCCCCTGGGGAAGTTCGGGTTGCACTGGTGGCCGTGATCGGCAAACTCCATCGCCTTCTGGTATATCTCTTTGTCATCCGTAATGATCATCCCACCCTCGCCGCAGGTGACCGCTTTCCCGAAATCGAAACTGAACGCCCCCGCGTCTCCTATCGAGCCCAGGAGCTTTCCCTTATATTTCCCGCCTATCGCCTGCGCGCTGTCTTCCAGGACCTTGAGCCCCGCGTCTTTCGCTATCTTCATTATCTTATCCATGTTGCAGGAAGCGCCGTACATATGGACCGGTATCACCGCCTTTGTCTTCTGTGTGATCCTGCGTTTAAGGTCCTCAGGATCCATGGTAAGGGTCTCGTTCACTTCCGTAATTACGGGGACGGCGCCGCATTCCATTATAGCTTCGACCGTGGCTACAAAGGTGAAGCTCTGTGTTATCACCTCGTCGCCGGGCCTGATCCCGAGAGCCTGCAGCGCTACCTTCAGCGCCACCGAGCCCGAAGTAACGGCCTGCGCGTATCCTGAACCGAATTTCTTCGCGAAAACCTTCTGGAATTCCTGGACTTTAAAAGAACCGTTGCGCATTCCGTCAAATCCGTGCTTGAACAGGATACCGCCGTACTTATCAAATATATCGAGTACCGCCTGGCGTTCCTCCTTGCCCACCAATTCAAATCCTGGCATCTTTAAGGTCCCTTTCCTCTCTCATCCTGCCGAGCATATCCGATAAGTCTTTTTTACTTATGTCGACAGGGTTTTGCTCAATGGCCTTCTTCAAAACATCATATTGATCTATCAAAAAAGAGACATCACTCTCTTTCAGCCCCAGCGCTGAAAGCTTCGAGGGGATACCCATCTTCTCGTCCAAGGCTTTCATATATTCGACGAAAGCTTCGTTCTTCTCTTTTATGGAAAGTCCCCTGACAGAGCCCTCTATCAGGTCGTAAAGCTCGGCGTAATCCTGGTAACCGCGCGAGACGTTAAATTCCGTAACGGTTGAAAGAAATACCGCGCCCGCCATCCCGTGCGGCACTTTATAATGCGCACCCAACGGATATGAGAGCGCCCCCGACGGGCCGGAGCCGGCGTTGATAAGCGCTATCCCCGCCAGATATGCCCCCCATTGCAACCTTGAGCAGATCTCTATATCGTGCGGCTTATCAGGCATAACCATCAGGCTGTTAAATATTAACCTGAAGGCCTCTTTCGAAAAAATTCTGGATATCGGCGTATGGTCCTTATGGACAAAACTTTCGAGCGTATGTGTAAGCGCGTCCATCCCGGAAGATACGGCGACGCTCTTCGGACAATTCAGGATGAATGACGGGTCCAGAATGGCGAGAACAGGAAAGTTATATTCGGAATTGATGCCGAGCTTCTTCTTCTGGGCGGCGTCTGTAAATACGGCATTATACGTTGCTTCACTCCCGGTCCCGGCTGTGGTGGGGATGGCGCTCACTGGAAGCGGCTTGGACTTCAGCGCCGGAAACCCTCTATATTCGATAGCCTTGCCCGGATTCGTGACCAGAGTGGCTATTCCTTTTGCCAGATCCATTGTGCTGCCGCCGCCTATGCCTATTATCACCTCGAACCCCTTATCCATAAACCCGGCCTTATAATTCTCGAGATAATCGTAGTCCGGCTCGGCAACATCGTTTATAAACGTCTCTACGTACAGCCCTTCATTCTTCAAACTTGAGGCGGCTTTTGCGGTAGCATCCAGGCTCTTGACTCCGGCATCTATTATAATCGCGGCCTTATGGAAACCCAATTCCTTTACAAATATCCCCAGCCTGGCTGAAACGCCTACCCCGTATTTCAAATTTGTCCTTACCCTAAATCCGAAATCTTTCATATTACCGTCCTATTGTAGAAATTTTTCCGCGAGGCTCAACGCGGTCGCAGCCATAGCCTTCAACTCCTCTATCTTCTTCAACCGCTCCTCATATACCTGCGCTATGACCTTCTCCTCATCGGTAAGCTCAGTCGCGGCGGACTTTGTTATCTTCTTGAATTCATCCGTCATGTTGGATACTTCCGCTATCCTCTTCTGCACTGCCGATCTCAGCTTGTTGGCAAATACCTTCTTTATATCAAGTTCGGCCTCATAATAGTCCTTCCTGGAACCCTTTACCCATATATTCTTTACAGCGCCCCATTTCTCCAGTTCCCTGATATTAATACTGACACTGCCTTTACTGACTTCGAGTTCCTCAGCCATCTCATCCAGAGACAGCGGCTTGTTGCTAAGATAAAGCACAGCATATAGTTGCGCAACAAATTTGTTAAGACCGAAGCTGCCGCATAGCTTACCTATGCTCTCTATGAATTTATCCTGAGCCATCTCCAATTTTCTATTCATATTATTACCTTTCGCTTTGTTTAGAACATTTCAAACGTAATATACCATAGTACCTGCATTATGTCAATAATTATACCTCTCCGCTCTCCTTCTCATCCTCTTTCTCTATACCCAAGACTTTTTTGATCTCAAACCATATCCTTCTTGCGGGCATCTGTTTCTCGGGACGAGTCGTCCTTTTTTCATTCAAAATACGCTCCAATTCCTGTTTCAGCTCGCTAAAAGGAACTCCCCTATAAGACGAATCCCCGAAGTCCTTGCCGGACATATCATCGATAGTAGCAATCTTCCCGTCCGCGGTCATGAAATACGTCCCATTATACGAATCGAAGATAGCCCACTTGCCGTTCAATTTGACAAATGACATAATGAACATCGACTTGCGGTCGTTGTAGTAGACCCTCTCCCAGAATGCCGGCACATGAGCATAGGAACAGAGCGTAGTAAAGACGTCCTGCGATTGGCTGTCGGTGCCGTACCCCCTCACGATAATATTATAGATATGGTCATCTACTACCGGCATGCCTTGCGGCACTTTTTTAATACTATCGCCGGTCCATTTAAAAATGGCCAATGCCTTTTCCGCGTCCGTCCTGCGGGAGGAGGCGACCTCTTTCGCGATCCTGTCGTATTCATAATGGCGCGACAGAAACTCTATCCACTTCACATAAAGCGGCATAGTGATCCTCCGCGTCTTACCGTCGATGTTCTGCCGTATTGAAACCTGTAAGTTAAGAACGCCGGCGACTATTAACACGCACACCAGAATAATGGCCGCGCGCTTTATATTTTTCGCTCTCATCTCTTATTTCCGCCTTTTGAATATATTGAAAACAACGAACACAAAGCCGCGCGCTACAAGGGACAGCTGAGTCAGGGACCTTATCCGAAGTAAATGGCTCATCACTTTCGAGGGGCGCAGATAGAAACCGGTAAAAGCCTTCTTCTGCCACCGTATCATGTCGTCTTTTGACATCCCCGGCAGGTGATGTACGGGCTGTGTATATACTCCGTACATGTCATAATCATAATTATCTATAAGAGCTCTTTCCGAAAGGTAGCTGAATGCTTCGCTGCCGGGATAAGGCTTAAGTATCAGGAACTTTGCAAAATCCGGATCGAGCTCCTTGGCAAAATCTATCGACTCCCTGACGCTTTGTTCAGTCTCTCCCGGAAGCCCTATGATGAAAAACGCCCACGTCTCGAAGCCGAATTTTTTGGCCAGCTTGAAAGCGCTCCTTACCCTATCCAGGCTTATGTTCTTCCTGGCGAGCTTCAACACTTCCTTATTGCCGGATTCAACTCCGAAACCGACGTTCCTTACCTTTATCGACCTGAGCGCCTTCAATATGTCCTCATCCACGCAGTCCGCCCTGATGCCGTTCATGAACTCGAGTGTCAGGTCATAATTTCTCTGCAGGATCGCTTTGCAGAAATCAAGCACCCTTTGCTTATTTATCGTAAATGTGTCATCCGCTATATGTATCTCTTTAACGCCGTGCTGGGCGACCAGCATATCAATCTCATCCATTATATTCTTCACGCTTCTAAGCCTGACATGCCTGGTGAATATCTGTTTGGTGCAGCAAAATGTGCAATCGCCCGGGCAGCCCCTTGAAGTCATTATGGTCGCGACCGGAGTGCGCACCGCATCGGGCGGGACATAATCATTGAGCGACCGGAGGAGGCTCCTGTCCGGGAATGTTATATCGTCGAGGTTCGCTATCAACTCGCGCGGTTTATTACGGATGACCCGCCCGCCCTCTTTATATAATATTCCGCTTATCCCGGAATAATCGTTCTTCCCTTCATCGATCGCCTTTACCAGCTCTTCGACAGTCTTCTCGCCTTCCCCCACGACCACAAAATCTATCTCTTTCTTTTCGGCCGTAACGACGGGATCGATAGTGGCATGTATCCCGCCTATGATAACCCTGATGGAACTGTCGTATTCTTTGACGGCGCGCGCCCAGCTTAAGGCGTCTTTGACCGTAGGAGTGACGCTCGTTATAACTATAAGTCCGGGTTTGAAGCCGGATAATTTTTCCCTGAACGATACAGGCGTCACTTTATCGATATCTATATCCAGCAGCCGAACCTCGTGTCCTAATAGTTTAATGACAGTGCCGACGTAGAGTAGCCCCAGCGGCGGATATATCTGCGACATCTTCATCCCGTAGACTTTTTCCTGCGAAGGGTTTATTAAAAGCGCTCTCATGGCCGCGTCCTCCTTACAATCGCCGTGCAGAATATCGAAGGACAGAAAGCCTCCCTGACGAATTTGGGGGCCGTGTTTATTGCCAGGGCCGCAATGCGAAGCGTCTTTATCAGGAGCTTGTTCGCGGAGTATTCGTCCGGATCATTGATCGTCTCACCGTCCCACAGGACAGGATCGAGCCCTGCGTCTTCCATCTCGGCCTTTAGCTCTCTCATGTCATACCTGTGGTGCGCAGGCACGTCTTCCCTCAGCGCTTTCTTGTATATGAGATTATATAAAGGGTTCTTATTATTAATTACCCTTATCGAAACAACCCCTCCATCCCTTGTTATCCTCGCCATTTCCTTTATCACCTTTATCCTCTCGCCGCGGTCAAGCCAGTGCTCCACAACGCCCTCATTAAATGTAACATCGAACTCGCCGTCCGCGAACGAGGTACGTTCCAAGTCGTCCTTTAAGAACCTGATGCTAATGTCGCCGAAGTGCCGTTTGGCTATCTCCCCCAGCAGTCTAGCGGCGTTGAGAGACTCTTCCGAACAATCCATCAAAGCAACATCCCGCCCTGCTGCGGCTATGGCAATGGCAAACCTTCCCAGCCCGCATCCCGCCGACAGGAATTTTTTACGGGATCCGTCCTTCAATAGGGATACTACCCAGCGCGATGACAATATGTCCGAAAAGAATCCTCTGTCCACATCTTTCGGGAAATAGACCCCGCCGCGGCTAAGGAATTCCTCCCATGAGTCCGACACTCTTTTTCCGGTCATCTCGGCCCTTTCCCTTTCCTGGTTTTCCCGTAGATTACGCCTAAAAGCCGCGCCGCTTCCCTGCAATAAGCCGCGATCAAGGCGGGCGACCTCATATTCGATATGGTCCTGAGAACGAAACGCGGGTCGAGCATGACCTTCCTGAAAGCGGCCTCCTTCAGCCGGCCCAGCCTCTCGCGCTTCATGTAATGCGTATCCGCGACGGGCTCGAAAAACCCGTAAGTCTTCAGATCCTCGTCGGACTTCAGGAGCCCTTTCTCTTTCACATATTCATACAACTCCGTCCCCGGAAATGGGTATGAGATGCTGAAATTATACATATCCGCCTTTAACGACTTCGCGAACCTTATCGTCTCTTCGAAAGTCTCCTCGCTTTCCCAGGGAAGCCCTACGATGAAGTTAAGGTAGGTCTTTATCCGGTGCTTTCGGCACATCTCCACGGCCCTGCGCGACTGCTCCAGGGTTATACCCTTCTTCATCCTGTCGAGAAGTCCCTGGTTGCCGCTCTCTATGCCGAAACCTATTACCGTGCAGCCTGAACGTTTCATCGCGTACAGCATCTCATCGTCTATCCTGTCCACGCGGCTGTTCGTCATCCACTTTATATGCAGCCCCTTATCTGTGATAAGACGGCATATCTCGGCAACCCACTTCTTATCGAAAGTGAACGTGTCCGCCCTCATCCAGAAATCCTTTATGCCGAACCGCGTCATGCATTCTTCAAGCTCGCGGACGATGTTCTCCGGCGATCGCAGCCTCAGGTGTGCGCCGCCGACCTTACCTGCCATGCAATAAATGCATTTGAACGGACAGCCCCTTCCTGTCAATATGGTCGTGAACCGTCTGCGCGTGTCCGGCATCCTGTATAATTCGTTCCTTATCAGGTGCCTGGCAGGCAGAGGAAGAGAATCGAGATCGTCCCCAAAAGGCCTGGGCTGGTTTGTGAAGGTCCGGCCGTATGCCCTATAGCTTATGCCTCTTATATCCTGCAGGCGCGATAGAGAAACTATCTCCCGAATCACGAATTCCGGTTCGTTATTGATAAATATATCCAGGTTCCCGTTGACCCTGAGCAGCGCCTCGCTGTCATCCCCTACATATCCTCCTTTAGCGACCGTTAGACAGTCAGGTTTAATGCCCTTAGCCATATCGCAGGCCTTCAAGTCCTCTTTCAGCGTAGACATCGTTGTGCTCACAACGAGCACGGAAGGCAGCTCTCTCTCGAGGTCCAGGCGCACATCGGCCCACCCTTTCTTTTCGATGGTATAGTCCCTGACAAAGCATCTGTATCCGGCCTTCTCCAATACAGCGGCCATATAAAGTATGTCCATCGGAGGAGAGACCAAAGCCCCTGTTTCACTCTCCAGGTACGACTGGCAGCGGTCCGACCTGTCGTACAATCCGGTAGGCGGATATAAAAGGAACGCCTTTTTCATTTTATCTTCCGGTTCTTTTCCCATTTTTTAATACAATCCCATACATAATAGAAACCTATCACGAACAGCATAATAAAGAACGGATGGAGCGGCGCCCTGTGGCGGCCGGTCCTTATGGTAAAAAACAGAGGATGCGATATGAAATAATACACAAAGATCAGGAAAAACAGCCAGACGAGGTCCCGCCTGTTTTTTTTCGAGAACCACAGGAATGCGCCAAGTATGATAAAGATGTATATGTAGGAAAGCATGTACGAGCCGAAAGCGTTATAGTACCTGGACGGCAGGACGAGAATAAAAGGATTGAAGAACCCGAAGAACGTTATGAAAAAGAAGGCATGGATGTTGACCGCTACTTTCTTAAGGAATATGGTGGGGATCTCGACGGGATGCTCCTGGAGCGCCTTTATCGAGCCTGTGATACTGGCGAACGGGTTGAAGCCGAGCTTGTCGAGTTCCGAATGATGGTGCCTGAACGTCCCCACCCCCTGGCTTATGACGAGCGTATTTGCATCTTGCGTAAAATCGGCGTTCCGGTATTTTGAGTACATGTATTCCGCCGGGTAGGTCGCGATGAACGTAACGGCGAGGAACAGTATGAAGTTGACCACCTTCGACCTCAGGCCCATGCTTTTTACAAAAAAGAGAAGCCATATAAAGGCGAACACCGGAAAGAGGACCATTATGGACCGCACGCCGTTCATGAGGCCGAAGACGAGCCCTGTTAGTGCCGATATACCTATAATATTTTTTCCTTTTTCGGAATAGCCTGCCAGTAAAAGCACATACAGGTATAATAGCGGTATCATGAGAGCCTCGGGCTGGAGCACCGCGGCAAGATATACAAGCGACATGCACAATGCCGTCAATATGGCGGCAAGCCTGGCCATCCTCTCCTGGCTGGTCAGTTTGAGCATAATATAATAGACCAGCGGCGCCATGAAAGAGGCCAGGATGCTCTGTATGAAAGATACCGCATAGAAGTTCCTGCCGAATATTTTATAAATAAGGCCTAAGAATATCCAATAGTAGGGACCGAATACGACGAAGACGAGCGAGCCGTCAAAAAGGGATTTGAAATCCTTGGCTATCATCTGCGCGTTCTCGTCGTAGCTGAGTCCGTCGCAGCTGGCGACGGTAAAACGCTCCCCAGTCTGTATTATGAGTATCACCCCGAACATGATGCGAAGAATGACCGCCAGCAGATACACAAATACAAGGAATTTCCATCTCTTCTCAAAGAATTTCGAAACTGTGCGCGCTGCTCTTCCGAATGTGACGCCGGCGTCAACGACGAACGACGCGCCGAACGCTCCAACCATCGCCAGAAGCCCCGCAACAAATCCGCTTTTCAAAAGAATGCCCGAAAGCGCAATGAATGTCATAAGATATATTAATCCGATGTCAAATAAACCGCTCTTTTTTGTAAAGCAGTCTTTCGCAAAACACGCGGCAAGATACCCCACAAGGGCAAAAACGGCCAGCATAACAGCAATCACGTATACCATATACACCTTGTTAAGCGGATTTGAAGCGCCAAGCCTGACATGAAGATCGACCAGCAAAACGGCCAGCTCCGCCAGGAGCCAGGGCTTTATTATACGAGCCAGGGAGTTCTTAAAACCGGCCTTAAACAACCTGCTATGGGTGAATGCGTATAGAACAGCCAATCCCCAATATATTACCGGGAGCGGCATCTTCCAAAATATTCCTTGTATGTATATCGACTTTATCTCGAGCGTAAAAAGGGTCGTGAGAAAACCAGCCGCAAACAGACATACGAAAGCCGCCACGTATGATATGTATGACATGTTCACCTCCCTTTTGTTTTGCATATATCTTCCCGCAGTTCCCGCCTGAACTTGAATATCTTTATTACATAATCGGCAATATCCTTTGAAAATCTTACGGTACTGGGCTTGTGCGGTAATTTTACAAATAGAGCCGGCACCTCGATGATCTTTTTATCGGCGAGTCTCGACCGGCAGACGACCTCCGTGTCCCAGAACCAGTGGCCGTCCTTGACGCTATTTATTACCCCCATCATCGTCTTCCTGTTAAAGAACTTAAACCCGCTTTCCGAATCTATCCCCTTCATGCCTAGGACCATGCCGGAGAACCTGATATAGCCCTTGCTCACTATGAACCGTACGATGGAATGATAATTGAGGTCGAATAATCTTCTGGCAATGACAAAGTCGGCGCCTTTTTCTATTTCGAGCAGCACCGAAGGTATATACCTTGCGTGTATCTCGAGGTCGATGTCGAGATATCCCATGATCCTCCCTTTCGCGGCGATAAATCCGTCGGTAACGCTGCGGCCTCTTCCCATATTCTGTTCGTGGAATTTTTTACTCAGGCGCCGGCCGGGATGCTCGGCGATGATCTGATCTATCATATCCCTGGAATTATCGCGGCTCTTGTCGTCTACAAATATGATCTCGTATGAGTATCTGGTCGTATCCATTATATCCATGATCTGGCCGACATTGTTCTTTAGATGAGGGGCGTCATTATAACAGGCTACGATTATGCTGACATCTACGTTATTATTTTCGCTCATGGACATCCTCTCCTTGCGCAGTTCGCGGCAGAACTCTGGCTACTATGAGCACCATATGACCACTCAGGTGGTTAAGCTTGCCGATCGTCGATCTATACAACAATCTTTCTCTGTTCTCCGTAACGAACAGGTCATACATCGTGTCCCTTATCGCATTATTACGTCCCATTCCGGCCCTTACCATCTGGCCGGCGGATACTGTCTTCTGCGGCGCTGTCCCCGACGATGCGCGTGGCGATACCATAAACCGGCGCAGCAGGGAACCGATTTCACCCCATAAAAAATCCGTAGGGTAGACCTTCTTCACTTTAAACCCGTTATTCTCAAGATAAAAACTTATCGAGCCTGCGTCAAAAGCGTATTCGCAAAATAATAGGCCCGGACAGCTGTCCGTATCTACACCGCACTTCTTAACCACTCTATGGAAAAGTCCGCCGGCCTTCCTCTTGCCTGAAATACAAAGCCGTGTCCTCCGAATGACATTGACATAAGGAACGGTCATAAGCAATATACCGCTCCCTTTTTTCAGGACCCTGTGCGCTTCCCTAAGCGCCCTGTCGGGGCCGTCCTCGAAATGCTCCATTACGCCGCCGGATAAATAGCAGTCGAACGCATCGTCTTTGAACGGAAGGGCCGTTATATCAGCTGTTTGGACGGGATAATCCTCACCCATCTCCGCCTTGATGCGCCTGATAGTCTCCTCGGAGAAATCCACCCCCGTAATGTCATATCCTTTTGACCTGTACGATATCACATATCTGCCCGTGCCGCATCCGCCGTCGAGTATCCTGGCGGGCGGGCGCGGAAAATATTTCTTCAGGAAGAAAGAGAGGTGGTTTCGGTCTGTGCCTTCCGCGCCCCGGGCCAGGTTTTGCACCTTATCCCAATCCTCTGTCCAGGACGAGATGTCCTGGCCGGCGGCCCCTCTGTCTTTTAACCTGTATGTCTTTACGATCATTGCCGTCTTCCGCTATGATACATGTTCATAGCTTTTTTCCGAGAACATCCTGACCGCTTCCCTTAGAAGCCTTATGAAACTTGTGCCCGTTTATCTGTAATACATGAAAGCGTAGCATAAAAATCCGATAACATCATACAGGGCATTATTTGGAAACCGTATCAATATTTTGACCAGCGGCGACAGCGACGGATACTTGACCGTTATTATGAAGAATTTTTGGAGGTTTACGATGCGTTTTATGTCCGGCATATTCAGAAGGCTCGTTTTGTATGACCCCCCTATCTTCAGACTCCCATCCTTAGGAATATACCCCTCTGCTATGGCCATATCCGTAAGCTCGAGTTTTGGGAACGGCTGGAATATCGAGCACCAGCTGAAATTCGGCCTGAGTTTAATGTTGACATCGAGGGTCCTCAGCGCTTGGTCAATCGTCTCTCCCGGCAGGCCCAGCATATTTGTGGTCCTGAACATAAGTTTGTGCTTCCGGAATAACCGGGCCGCGTTCTCCAGATCGAAATCCGTTATCCCTTTTTTCAGTATCGCGTTGCGGCGCGCCTCATCACCGGTCTCGACCCCCATATCGACCACCCTGCAGCCCGCATCCTTTAGCTTGAAAGCGAGTTCATCATCGACCATATTGCCCCGCACATAAGCTATGAAGGGAAGCCTCACCTCTTTTTTATATCGCGGCAGGAATTCATACAGCCATTTTTTGTTAAGCACCCATGTGTCGTCCTGGAAGTATACGAGCTCAAGGCCGTATTTACTCTTCACATCGATAAGCTCCCTGATCACGCTCTCCACCTTCCGATATCTTACGAACGGCCCCTTGTCCTTGTAAAGACGCATGTATATATGGTTGAAACAGAAGGTGCAGTTATAAGGGCATCCCCTGCCGCACATGAACGATTTCTCAGGGCTTTTCGCCAGAAAAGGATACTTGTAGTAGAGCGCCCTGTCAGGCGGCGGCAGGGTATCGATATCGGACACGAAGTCCCTGACCTCGTTTTTATAGACCCTGCCCCCTGGTTTTACATGCAGGTTCTTTATAGCCGTGATATCCTTCCCGGCGTCTAGGGCGTCGGCAAGCTCCGACAAAGCGAGTTCACCTTCTCCGACGCATATCACATCGACAGATTTCTCTTCTATCATTTCAGGGAAAAATGTCGGATGCGCGCCGCCGAAAGCTACGACGATATCGCTGTTACTTCTCTTTATCTTCTCGGCCAGGGCTATGGCCCAGGGAAACTGCGCCGTCATGACGGAAAAGCACGCTATGTCCGGCCTGTAACGCGTGATCTCATCCAGTATCCTGTCCTCCCTGCCTATGAACATTTCGCATTCGTGGCCGCGGGCCTTGACCGACGCCGAGAGATACATGGGGCCCATTGTCTCGTACCATATATGCTGAAGGAACGCTATCCTAGCCATTTTCACTTCCCGCCGCTCTCAATGTCCTGAGAAAAACCGGCTCATAAGTTTTCACCGAATATTTTTTTTCCACAAGGGCCCTGGCCGAGGCGGCCATCCTTTCCCTCAGGCCCCTATCCTCTATGAGGGCCGATAGTTTCCCGACCCATTCGCTCTTGTCGTTGGCCAGGTAACCGTTCACCCCGTCCTGCACGACCTCCGTATTCACCCCAACGGGAGAGCAGACCGGCACGATACCGCATGCCATATACAGTATCGCCTTGAAAGCGCACTTCCCGCGCGTCCATTCATCGTCCGGCATCGGCATTATGCCGATATCGAATGTCCCCAGGAGCTCTATCTCTCTTTCCATGGACCATTCAATATTCACGACGTTCTTTAATTCGGAGTGATGATAACCGCCGACGATCTTGAATACCAGATTGTCGTAACGGGCGGACAATTCTTTGAATACGTCCTCCATATCCCGCAGGAACCTTCTTGTCGTATTGCTCCCTATCCATCCTATGACCACTTCTTTTTTGTCCGGCCGCCTGGCCGGCGGACGGTACATATCGGTATCTATGGTGGTGGGTATTATTATAACATTTATATTAAATCTAGCCGCGAAATCGCGAAGATACCGGTTGCCGGCTATGACATACCGGCTTAGGCTTACTATCCCCGATATCTTACCCGGATTCTTAAACCTCTCGATGTAATTATTTATACCGCTCGTATTGCGCAAAAATATCGCGTCGTCGAAATCGTATATGATCGGCTTGCCGAGACAGCGGAATATATGTTCGAATACGGGCGGGCCGAATGGATACGCCTCGCGGTGAATAAATATTATATCATGCGCCATGGCCCTGAATATGTCCGAGATCCTGGCCACTGTGGCAAAAATGAAGAACAATATCTTCTTCAAGTATTTATGACGCAGGTATAATATCCTGTAAAAGCCCCTTCCGATAAACGGCCTTAAGGTATATTCTATGCCGTTCGCTCTTAAATACGGCAGGAACTGCTCCACCCTGAGACGGTTAGAGGCGCCTTCGTTCGGATACGGAACTATAAATAACACTTTCATACCTTGATCAGGCTTTCGTATATTTTGTAATATTTATTAACGCCTTCTTCCAGCGATAAATAACTTCTTGCAGTGTCCCTGCACCGTTCTTTCAGTCCGCCGTCCCCGGCGAGGAGGTCCGTTATTTCTTTGACCCCTCTTACATAATGTTCACTGTCGAATTTATCAACGACTACACCGACGCGGTTCGACCTGACTATCTCCTCGGTATCGCCGACCCCCGGATTTATTATAACCGGGATACCGGAAGAAAGGAACTCTCCCATCTTTATAGGCGACGATCCTGTTTTTTTGTACGGGTTGATGAAAAATATCCCGGCGTCGGCAAGATTAAGATATTTGGGCATCTCATCAAATTCAGCGGTCATTATCCTGATGTCCTGCGGATCTATACCGTGGTCTTTTGCCGACGCGGCGATAAGCTCCTTGGCGTCTTTGGTCAATACTAAAAACAGGCTTTCGGGTATAAGTGCTTTGGCGCACTTAAAGAACTCCATCATTTCGTCCATAAGATAGAACGTCCCTATCTTACCGGGATACATGAAGACGAACCGGCTGCCGATGCCGGTCTCTTTTCTGATACGCTTAGCCTCCGCGGCGTCCGGTTTGAATCGACCGAGGTCTACGCAGCATGGCACGACCTCCATAGGTTTTGAACCCGGCTTCACGGAACCGGAAGCCCCGTTAAACTCATAGTGCTTGTTAGTAAGAACTGTGACGGCGTCGGCGCGTTTTAAAAGACTCTTCTCGAGACGCTTTACCATATTATAGATAACGCTTCCCTCTTTCCATATCCCGCCGGCGGCATATTCTTCCGCCAGGAAACCCCTCATATCGAAAATTATTTTAATCTTCCTGATATGGGACAGGGCGAGCGCGATAAAACCGGGCGTAACGCCCCTAACATGGACCACTCTGATATTATTCGCTATCATTAAAAAATACGACCATAACACGCCCATCGTAAGATCGAATACGGTCGATATTATCGGTGGATATTTATGATACCTCAGGATATGCCATTCTATACCTTCTTTTTTAAGGCTCTCTTTCAGGTCTTTTATTCCGTTCCTTCCGGCCTTTCTCAGGTCTTTCTCTTTCTCATACGTCAACAGGACAAAACTCGCTCCTTTTTTGCTCAGCTCTTTCATATAAGACAAACCCTGGGATGGCAGTATAGGCTCTAAAAGTCCGTTGTAAGACAGGAATAATATATTCATGCGGGAAACAACACGTGTTTTCCGTCTTTTAACACCGAGCATCGCCGGAAACGCCCGCATGGTTTTGACCATTATCCCGCCGAACTGCGTAGTGAGGACACTGAAAAGCCTGGCGGGGTTGGCGATGTTATCTTTTACGAAATTATAAAAATTTATCGGCAATATCGTCGTGAATCTGGCCCTTAGATACATCTTTTCGAATACGCCCTCACCCATATCCGCGTAATTGACTTGAGTCTTCTCCTGATCGCCGACATCCTGCCAGTCCGGCAGCTCCCTGCCAGCCGCTTTAAGGTCTCTGTAACTCTGTGTTCCCGGAAGCGGCATAAATATGTTAAAGCCGATCATGTTAGGCCTGGTCTTTTTGATAAGCTTAATGGTCATATTGAAGTCTTCCGGTTTTTCGCCCGGATACCCCACTATGATATTCGCCTGGAATCTCATGCCGGCCTTCTTCGCCAGGCTCGCGGCCCTTACACTCTCTTCCACTTTCATCTTTTTGTTCATTAGATCCAGGACGCGCTGCGAGCCGGATTCGAACCCGTATTCTACGCCTATGCACCCGGACCTCTTCATGAACGCCAGGAGGTCTTCCGTGATGACGCTCGCCTTAGCCTGGGCGACCCACCGCAGCCTCTTGTCGAGGCCCTTTTGTATAAAAAGATTGAGCACCTCTTCGGCCCTCTTCTTATTGCTCAGGAACATATCCTCCGCAAAATATAAGGCTTCGACAGCATACCTGTCTGCAAGTTCCTCGGCCTCCTTTACCACCCTTTCAGGCGAATGATACCTGACCTTTCCGTTGAATATAAGCGGCCCCGCGCAGAAATTACATCTATACGGGCATCCTCTGGCCGTAAATATCGAAGTAGTCCTAAGGCTCAGGTTCCTGCTCGTGAACCTGCTTGGCCTTGTGTAATAAGACATCTCGAGAAGATGTCTTGCGGGAAGAGGCAATTTGTCCAGGTCGGATATCGGCTCGGCGTCAGGCGTCGATATAATATCGGCTCCTTTCCTGAACGTCAGTCCATTTATATCCTGCCAATTTAACCCATTTGCCAGGCTTACAACGATATTCTCACCTTCGCCGCGGGCGACGAGATCCACATTCTTCAACTCCTCTATGGAAAGCTCGGGCTCGCCTGTCGCGTGGGTGCCGCCCAAAACTATCGGTATATCCCTGTTCTTCTTTATAACGCCTGAAATATGGTCGACGTCCGGCATATTAGGGGTCGTTGCGCTTATCCCCACCATATCCGAGCGGAATTGCCCTATCCTGTCTATCATTATAAGATCTGTTTTCCCAAAATCGAGAGAGTTCTGCCTCAACACTATATCCCTGTCTATTATCTGGACGCTGTGTCCGGCGTCTTCGAGCACAGAGGCAAGATATGCCAAACCCAGCGGCGGCCAGAACTGCTTATTCTCGTCTACAGAGGCGCGCCTTCTTGATAACAGCGGATATATTAAAGTTATGCGCATCTTTCTTTCCTATTTATTAAGAAATACTTCACCATGCCTGAGAACATGGCTGCATCTATAAGAAGCATGCAGAAAAATACCACGGCGAATTGCATAGGATCTAGCTTATGCCAAAGCCCGCCCTCTTCCCTCTCCAGGATAAGCCCGAAAGCTCTTGCCATGAGAAGCAATAGAGGCGCGTAAAAAAAGAGCGGCGAAATGACTATCCCCATAGCGGCCATGAGCAAGAGAACGGAATATATCCGGATCACCGGTATATGCCAATCCTTCATCCTTCCGGCCCGCGCGCCGTGATACGAATAGAGAAAAAACCTGCCGAATAATTCTTTCGGCCCCCTCGGTATGTCCCAAGTCACAAGCGCGTCGGGAGCGAAGAGCGTCTTATATCCCTTCGCTTTTATCTCTTCCATGAATATCCTGTCTTCCGCTGACCTCAGGTCTTCCGGCAATCCTCCGATGTCCCTCCAGACGCGCTTCTTAAGCAGCATAGAGGCAAGGAAGAACGTCCTCATCTGCCTGCCGTCAACGTGCCTCTTCGGCGGCACGAACGCTATAGAGGAATACCGTTTAAAGATCGTGTCTTTTTTTGGCTCAAATACTCCATATACGACATCTACGGAAGCGTCTTCCTTAATCTTTTTGTATAGATTCTCAAGCCACGCCTTATCGACCGTGATACCCGCGTCGGTCATCGCTATGAGCTCATTGCGCGACGCCTCTATCGCGATATTCCTGGCCTTCCCCGGATAAGCGTCGCCCGACTTTATAAAATTTACCGGATATCCCTTATCTATAAAAGACCGCACTACCTCAGGCGTCCTGTCGGTCGACCCGCCGTCCGCAATTACAACCTCATCAGGTATCCGGCTCTGTTCGAACACCGATGCCAGCAAAGCGTTTGCCGAGCCCTCTTCGTCCCGCATCGGTATAATAAGACTTATCTTATCTTCTGCCATAGCTCAATTTGGACCTTATATATCCGAACACCTTTCCTCTTTCATGTTCCGTCAATATGAAATAGATGCATACCGCGGTAAAGACTGTCTTGAGAAGAGCGCCCAAAATTCCGAAGTCGCCGGTGAAAAATACCGCCCCCAGCACCAGCGCGCCCTTAACGGCCAATTTCAAATTATCATGAGATATTTTTACGCCCAGGACCCTGCTGTGATAAAACACGAGGATAAGAGCTGCGGCCATGTTTGAGACCATATACGAGAAGGTAATAGCCCTCAAGCCCATATGCCCTGCGGCACATAGAAATACCACGACAAGGCAGGCGTTGTATACGAGCCCTATGCCCAGGTACATCTTCAATTTCTCCCTGGCCAATAGCGATGCGCATAACAGATAAAAGATCAGGTAGAACATGTCTCCCGCAAGCTGTGTAGAAAAAAGGTCCGCGGCCGGAAGGAATTTCACCGAGAATACTACCCTTATGACAACATCGCGCAAAATATATAAGCATACGGCGAACGGGATAACCCCGACAAGGCAGAACCTCAAAGCGTTATTCAATTCATTCATATACTCCTGCTTGTCCGGGCCGGCGGACAGAGAAGAGACCTTGGGGAAAAAGTAGGCCCATATCCCGTTGGTAAAGAGCGTCAGGTAGTTCGCGGACATGGCGAATACGACCTGATAAAGGCCGTTTGCTTCAGGGCCGAAATAGTTAATGAGTATAGTCCTTAAGAAGACTACGCAAAAAAGCCCCAGCCCTCCCGTAATAAAAGACGTCGCGCCGTATGACAGGATCATCCGGCTCAAGCCCTTATCGTACCTCTTTATTAAATTACGGAAATCAAATATAGAGGCGAACACCTCCCTCGGCACTTTGCGGTATATCAGGTAGTATCCTATGCCGAACGCTATAAGGGAACTGGCTAAAAGATACGGGAATGTCCCCCTGAATCCCATGAAATATATGAAGCCGAATAACGGCACAAGAGAAATAAGGGCCGCCGCAACCCTGCCATACGTAAAATTTTTATAGTGGCCAAATCCTACAAGCACCGCCTCAAACGTGCCGGATAAGACTATCAGAGGGATGCTTACCGCAAGAAAAAGCACAAGTCTCGAATAACTTTCCGAAAGGAATAGGTAGCGCGATACAAAACCGGAAAAAACGACCATCAAAACAGCCAGCGCCACCGTAGCCGCAAGCTGCGTCATAACCGCGAAAGAGATCGTATACGACGTCTTTTCTTCCTTATCCTGCGCGGAAAATGTGGAAACGTACTTAGTGACTCCCCTGCCTATGCCCAGAGACGCTACCGTTATGGAAAAGTTCAACAGATTGAACGCCTGGGAAAAAAGCCCTACGCCCGAGGTTCCGAGAACAACAGCCGTAAACTTGGACCTAACCAGCGCCGTAAAGATATTGGATACGGTTATCGAGCTTGCCGTAGCCGTCGCTTTAAGCATCTTTTTCATAATAAGACCGCCTTATTCGAACCGCTCAAAAGCGGCACGTTCTATGCCGGATATCACATCTCTGGTAAAGTAGGAAAGCGCGAATTTCCTTCCAGCTGAACCAAGAGACGCAGCGCGCTCTTTATCATTCAATATTTCCGTAACACAGCGCGCCAGGGCGCGGAAATCCCTGAATTGCGCCAACAGCCCTCTCTCGTTATATCCTGTTACTTCCCCCGCCCAGTCATGGTCATAAGCTACCACAGGTTTTTCAGCGAGCAGGGCCTCCACGATAGTAACGCCGGCATGCGTAAATAGTATGACATCGGCTGTGTAATAAAGGTCCACCAGACGGTCCCGGGAAACTTTCCCGAGAAACAGGGTCTTATTCTCCAAGCCGGATCGTCTTGCCATGGCTTTCAGGTCCTCTCCCAGGCTGCCCATCCCGGCGATCACAAGCCTTGCGTCATCCGCTAAAACCGCTACTTCCTTAAAACACAGGATGAGGTCTTCCACGAACTTTACCTTTTCCAACCTTCCCACATAGAGTATAACGCGCTTGCCTGAAAGGCCCAGCTCGCCTTTCAGGTCCTTGCGGAGAGCGGGTTCCTTCAAATGGGCTTTCCCGGCCGGCATCCTGGATGAAAAAACGCTTTCAGGCATGGCGCCGTGAGACAGCGCGTAGAATTTATAATTGGCGCATCCGGCGGTCACAAATAAGGCATTTTTCAATATCATCCGCTCGATGCCGTTCTCAACGGACCTAAATATAAAAGGAGGAAAGACTATCCGCTGGACGCGTCTTGTCGAGATATCGTAGTTTTGGAGCACATGTATGGTATACGGGATCCCTGCAATAGCGGAGCAAAGGAAAGCCGCAAGCCCCAGCATATGCGGATCCTGAGCCCTGAAAAATGTCGCCTTCTCTTCCTTCGCCGCCTTGACGCATTTAGACAAAAGCCGTATAACGCTCAATGCAAAGTTGGTCTTACTAAAACCGAGACGCCTCAATATGCCTTCCGGCTGCTGAGGGACGCTGATTATCCGATGGAAAGGCTTGTATATTTTATCCGACTCCTTTGTATCCGTAGTTGAAAAAATGACCGTGACTATATTTTCAAAATAGCCCCCGAGGTCATATTCAAAGACCGGATGTGACAGCCCCTCACGCTCTATATCGTTAATATTGTAATGCGCCAATTCCAGCATTTTTTTGCCTATCTTCTTCTTGCGCGGATTGAAAGCGGAGTATACCGTTACCACGGCGAGCCAGAGCGCGAGAGCGCAGTATAACACCAGGAAAATAACCGCATCTATAGGAAAAAATATTTTTTTCATTCTAATTTACCCGTATCGGCGACAAGTGAATCGAAAAGGCCGGCCAATTCTCCGGCCTTGATCGCCCTGGTATGTTTTTGTATCTCCAACTCGTTCCCGGTATAATCAACATACCCCTTAGCTACATACTCTGTATATAATCCCAATATGCTCTCCCGCAGATCGTGATCGCCGTAAACTGCGGCACCGCATGATGTGGCCCGCACCAGATCTTTCATAACGCCTCCCCTGGTCGTCAAGGCAATCACAGGCCTCCTCGCTCCCAGGTAATCATACAGCTTCGCGGTATGGCACCCTTCGCCGCCCTTACCGATCCATTGTATTAAAAGCAGGGCATCGGACGCCTTCTGTATCTTAAGGGACTCGGAATAGCTGACTTTTGCGGACTCTCTTACCACGTCGCTGAGCCCGTACATCTTTGCGATAGCCGTTATATCCGGCTTGTCATAACCCATTATAAAAAAATCTACAAATATTTTGTTCCTGTCTATGCGGCCTTCCGCTATAAGATCCCTGAGCGCTTTGAAAAAAGGATCTACCCTCTGATACTCCCTGTGCAATTTCCCGGTATAGCTTATGGTGAATTTCTTATTTCTGCCGTACCGCATGGAAGCGAAATCATTGTCGTCAAAAGCGTTTGTTATCACCTTAACATCGGGGCAGCTTTTGCCCAACGAAGTCCGCAGCGTCCGGGCCCATGGCTCCGATACCGTTACCACGGCATCGGCGTCTCTCAACGTATTCCTTTCTATGAATTTTAACATTACCTTTTTAAATATAGTTCTGGGCCTAAAATGGTCGTCTGCCCAAAGGTCCCTTAGATCGGCGACCCACGGGATACCATATTCTTTTTTCATCTTTCGGGCAATCAGATGGGCGGTCTCGGGAGGCGATGTGCTGAAAACGATATCAAACCTATTCTTCTGCAGGACTTCCATCCCCAATTGAACGGCAAAAGGATACCACCCTATCTGGCCGTCCGGCATCGTTATGAGTTCCCGCATAAAAGACGGAACAGTATTTTTTCTCCTCTTTTTTTCCGGATCCCGATTAGAACTGCCGCTATGCGCGAGGCCGCTCTTCTTAGTAATCCTGAAAATCCGCCTGATATCTTCCGCGCGATCCCTGTATTCAGACCTGAAAACTTTTGTGCCGGCTTGAACAAAGCCCTCGTCGCACGATGAGCTGTCCGCCGCTGTTTTTACGGTTAATATGGACGCCTCCCATCCGTACAGCGGCAGGTATTGAGCGAACTTCAACACCCGCAAAAGGCCGATGCCTTCCATCGGCGGCCATGCGTAAGATATGAGAAGCGCTTTCCGTTTTCGTGATCCCATGCTCTAGTCCACTTCATGCGCGACAAGGCGCTTAAGGTCCAGAAATATTCTTTTACCCTGCGCCTTCCGCTCGCATCCGCCTTTTTTCGCTCCCCACGTCCCGTCGGGCAGCCGCGAGAAATAAATCCCCCTCTTAAGATTGATATTATCAACGCTCTTTTTATACCGATGTCTGTATACGATCGACTGCTTCAGGCGCTTCGATATATTGGCAAGATCGTATCTCAATATCAATATCCATTTTTTTATCTTGAAAATAACGGGATGCAGGCCCGGCTCATTATAGCTGCCGCTCTTTACATTTAAGATCATCCGCGCACGCACCCTCTCCTTCGCGGAGAATTCGTTCGTCTCGAACGCGATACGGTCATACCGCGTTCCTATCGAGGATATGTTATACGAATCCTCCAGGCTGACAGCATTCGCCTTCACCCATTTCTCCATGGCTGTCCCGGTAAAAGGGACGCATGACGAGTATGCCAGGACATCCAGATCGAGCTTTCGGGCATTTTCAAATGACCGTAAAGTTTTCTTGAATGTATCTCCCGGTAAACCCATCAACATGTATCCAAAGATCTCCATATCGTACTTCTTCATCAGCGCAATGCTATTTTTTATCTGGTCTATCGTTTCCCCTTTATTGATATTTTTGAATACATCCTGCTCGAGCGTCTCTATACCCACCCATATGCGCCTGCAGCGCGCGTCATGAAGCCGCTTTACCATTTTTTCAGTTACCCTGTCCGCCCTGAACCCCTGTATAACCCAGGGCATGTCGATCTTATTTTCTATCAGCAGGTCGCAGAACCTCTCCACCCGGTTTATGTCTACGTTAAATGAGGCGTCGGTTACATGGAACATTTTTGCGCGATAAACTTCTTTAGCCGTTTTTATCTCTTTTAAGATGTTCTCCGGGGTCCTGGGCCTCCATTTCTTGCCAAGATGCGAAAAACAGAATATGCACCCATAGGGGCAGCCGCGGCTTGTTATAATAGGATAAACGTCCATGGCATCTACGCCGAAGGCGGCATACTGCGGGAAAGAAACTGAATCCAGATCCATGATAAAAGGGCGCGGAGGATTGGCCGTTATCCTGCCGAGACTGCGCCAAACCAGCCCTTGGACGGACGACAGGTCCTTTTCTCCTTCGAGAGCGCTTAACAGCTCAGGAAGAGTTCTCTCTCCCTCGCCGATAACCGCCATATCCGCCTCCGGCATCATCTCCAGCGACCTGGAGCCCAGCACCGTTATCTCAGGCCCCCCCAGCAATATCTTGCCTTTAAAATAACGCTTCATATCTTTTATACAGGACCTGGAGTTGTTAAAACTCATGTTAGTTATCGAGATCCCTACAATATGGGGATCCAGGCTTTTCACAGCCGCCTCTATGCGTTCGAACGGGTCATGCTGCCGCAGATTCACCATATCCAGGATGCTGACCGTATGGCCTCTCTCAATCAGGCTCACCGCGCAATACGCTATCCCTATATTCAGGCCGGTCGATTCCTCATCGCCCAATGGATCTATAAAAAGTATTCTCATAAATATTTTTACCTTAAAATAACGCCTTTATTTTCAGGGCATACGCGGCATGGCTCGGGGAGCAGCCCGGCGCTGTCCGAGAGGAAGGTCTTCCGCATATTTCTGAAGAACGCGTTGTTCCACACGCCGTAATCCCATACGCGGCCGCTACCTTTCATATTCAAGAGCATTATAGAGCAGCTCGACGCCCTTCCTTCACCGTCAATGCGTATCTGCGTAAAATATGTATTACAGCCGTTCTTGGTCCTGCCAGGATCGATCGCGTCGGGAAGACTGATCTTTTTTTTCATGACCGGATCCAGCCGCGAATAGACGCCCCTCATAAAATCGATTTCTCTCAAATCATAGGTAAATATCATGCGCTCGTCCGCAGTAAACCCCTTGTAAGGGGCCGGAAGAAAGTTACAGAAAAATATCGAATCCGCGCCGAGGCGCTCGCCTGTTTCTATCATCAACGGCATATTCACATAATTTACCCTGTCTATTATGAATGAGAGCTTGACCTTGACCTTCGAGCCTGAACTATCGCGCGCCTTTATTAGCCTGGCCGTAGCGTCATATATCCTGGAATATGTCTCTTTGGGGCATCCCGTCATTCGGCTGAATTCCTCTGGAGAATGGCCGTTGAGGCTTATGGTAATACCGTCAAGCGGCGAGTTGATAATGTTATCGATGTTCTTCTCTATCGTAGTGCCGTTTGAGAATGTCTTTACCTTCATGCGCTTTTTAACGGCCGCATATTCGGCTATCCTGAAAAAGTCCCTGTTCAAAAGCGGCTCGCCGGAGCCTATTATATGGACATGTAAAGCCCTGGGGAGCGCGTCCACCGCTCGCTTAAAATCCTCGAATGAAATATCTTTCGAAGGACTCTGAATATGCGGGTAGTCTTTAGGCATTTTCTTCGAGTGCGTAGGGCACATGTCGCAGGAAAGGGTGCAGCGTCCCGTAGCTACGACAGAAATCACTATCGGTTCGTAGCCCAGGGTCTCCTCTTTCGCGGAAAAACGGTATTTCAGATAGTTCATCTTTTGACGGAAAGAATAATTTGCGCGGAATACATTTAGAACGTCTTTCATGCTATTCATGTCCTGCCTTTAGTTAAAAAATCGCCTGAACCAAAGCTCCAGGTTAATCCAACTCCATATAGTAAATGACAAGTCCCTCTTTCCGGAAAAATGCGCGTAGAGCGCTTCGTCCACGCCTTTCTTATCGAATATTCCTCTCTTTTTGAAATCGGAGGAATTGAATATCTCCAATATATCGTCTTTAAGCTCGCGCCTGAACCAGACGCCGGTAGGCGTGACGAAACCCATCTTGTCGCGCCGAGTCCTTATGCTCTCCGGCAAGCGGCCCTTTAACGTCTCGCGCAATATGTATTTCGTATAGCCATTGGATATCTTCATGTCGTACGGCAGCGAAAAGAGAAATTCTACAAGCCTGTAATCCAGGAACGGCGTGCGTGATTCTACCGAATGGGCCATGCTGTTCCTGTCGTCTATGTGCAGGAGTGACGGGAGCGGCGACACTACCAGAGAATTATACAATTCCGTGTCTGTGAAGGATCCGAAACCGGCCCGTCTGCGGTCTTTCTTATTGACCGGATCTGCGCCCGGGAAATCCCTGTCGAGGAATAACGGACGGCGATCAAAACCCCCGTTTATACCTTCCTTGATCCATGCGGGGCACCACTTGGAACCCATCACTTTCATCGTTGAGAAAAAAGCGCTCGATAGTGAATAGCCGGCAACCGAGCTTAGGGTCTTCAGCTCCATGGAAAAATACGGCCATCTGAACGACGCGAACAGGTCAGCCAGGTAATAAGGATAATATTTGTAGTAACCTCCCAGGGTCTCGTCCCCTCCCTGGCCGGTCAAGAGCACCTTTATCCCTTTTTTATGAGCCTCTTCCATAACCCGCCACTGCGAATAAACGCTGGCCCCGCTGTACGGTTCGTCCTGATGCCATACCATCTTCTCGAATTCACTCATAAGCGATTTCGCTTCAGGAAAGACAAAGTTTGGAACTATCTTCTTATCCTTTAGCGTTTCGTTGATATAGGAGCGCTCGTCAAATCCTTCCATATCAAAGCATGCCGAGAAGCTCTCTATCTTCTTATCCAGCATCCCGGACATTACTACAGCAAGCGACGACGAATCTATCCCGCCGCTCAGGGATATGCCAACAGGGACATCGCTTCTCAGCCTTAATTTCACCGAATCATCCAGCAGAAATGAAAATTTTTCTTTAGCGCGTCCAAAATCTATGGCGTGGTCTTTATTTTCAAAATCTATATTCCAGTATCTCCTGCATTCAAAATTGTCCGCTGATACCGACAGGCAATGACCGCTCTTAAGCTGTTTAATGCGTGAGAAGAAGGTATTTTCGTCGGTATCCATATATCCGTAGCCTTTGGCGAGATACCGGTATATGGCGTCATTGTCGGGGGCTTTAGGGACACCGTCATACTCCAGGACGGCCTTGATCTCCGAAGCAAAGACGAATTTGTCCTTATCCATAAAATAATAGAACGGCTTTACCCCGAACCTATCGCGGCTGCAGAAAAGAGTCTTACAGCCCCTGTCCCATATGGCAAACGACCACATCCCGTTGAATTTGCCCGGACAACCGGCTCCCCATTCTTCATATGCGTGGATTATGACTTCCGTATCCGAATGGGACCTGAATAGATGCCCGAGGGATTTGAGCTCGGCCATGAGCTCCAGATAGTTGTAGATCTCGCCGTTATGTACTATGCACAAGGTGTTATCTTCATTATGCATAGGCTGATGGCCATCGCTGGATAGGTCGATGATAGAAAGCCTACGGTGTGCCAGGCCTATATTGCCGTCAAAAAACGAGCCTTCGTCGTCGGGCCCCCTGTGAGAAAGGACCCTGCCCATCTTTTCAATGCTGGCATGGTCAACAGGCCGGTTATTTAGATTGAAGGCTCCAACTATTCCGCACATATCGGCTACTTTCCAAAAAACGCCTTGATCTTATTTATCACATGATCCGCTGCCTGTCTCTTCATCTCAGGATAGACGGCAATAGAGAATGTCTGCCGCGCGGCCGACTCGGCATGGACAAGATCGCCTTCCTTATACCCGAGGTGCTTATAGCATTCCTGCAGATGAAGAGGTACTGGATAGTAGGTCCTGGTCTCAATGCCTGAATCCGTCAGAAAGGTCATAAGTCTTTGAAGGTCGGACTTGACCCTCAGGACATATAGATGGTAGGTATGTATATTATACGAGGGAACATGGGGCGTAGTCAGAGGTAAACCCTTAAGGCGTTCGTTGTAGTAACGAGCTTTCTGCCGCCGCATATCGAGCCATTTATCGAGACGTTTAAGTTTTACTCTTAGGACTGCAGCCTGAAGATTATCCAGCCTGGAATTCATTCCTATTTCGGAATGGATGTATCTGGCTGCGCTGCCATGGACGCGCAGCATCTTTATCTTTTCGGCGATCTTTTCATCGTTAGTGATCACCATTCCTCCGTCACCGAAGGCCCCGAGATTCTTGCTCGGGAAAAAGCTTAAAGCTCCCGCGTCTCCCATCGAGCCGGCCTTTATGCCGTTATACTTGGCCCCTACGGCCTGGGCGCAGTCCTCTATTATCTTAAGCCCATTTTTCTTAGCCACTGTTACTATTGGGTCCATATCCGCGCACTGGCCGTATAAATGGACCGGTATTATCGCTTTTGTATTTCTGTTGATCTTCTTTTCGATGAGGGACGGGTCTATATTAAAAGTCTTTGGATCGATATCAACGAATACCGGCTTCGCGCCGACGATCGAGACCGCCTCCGCAGTCGCAAAAAAAGTAAAAGGAGACGTGATGACTTCATCTCCTTCCCTTATCCCGAGGGCCTTAAGCGATAATATCAGGGCGTCCGTGCCTGAAGCCACCCCGACAGCGTATCTTACGTTGCAATATGACGCAATTTCGACTTCAAGCTTCTTTACATCCTCGCCCAATACAAAATTCTGGTTGTCGATAACCTTACGGATGGCTTTGTCTACGTCTGACTTTATCTGTTTGTATTGAGCCCTTAAGTCCAATAACGGTGTCTTCACGCTCGATCTCCTTTTTTTTGCGATATTAGTGTCAGATTACAATGGGAATAATAGCATTTTATCAGTAATATGTCAATATCAAAATAGAATGTACTGACCATTAGCTATTTATATAACTTGTTTGTTATCAATTAGATAGGGATATTGCGATGCATTATAAAGCGGGAGTGTTTATTTTATATTAAACGATTTAAATAATGTCGTAATCATCATTCCTCTTATATATATATGTTTTCGTGGCGGCGCTAGGCTCGCTTATTACCATATCTATATTGAAAGGCATCTTTGCCGGCGATATTATCGAATTGTAATAGTCATATTGTTTTTCGGAAAATGCCGCGATATATTCTATTCCAGGGCAGGATATATCGCCCAGAAAGCCCGACCTCCGATTAAGCCCTTTCCTTTTCATGCAATCCGCCAATCTATCTTTCTTCAATGTGAAAGCGGAAACCGGTAATAGATACATCACGCCTGCTTTATCCATTTGAACAGCGCGAAGGCCGTATTCCGGAGCGACATAGCTGTCCACCATTAATGTAAAAGGAGCGCCTCCGCTGTTATCTTTTAATATGTCGCTTATGACCAGCGAAGACCTTACATGCATCCTTTGGTGAAGTTGGATATTTTGCAACGCATATAAACCGCTTATTGTAATTATGAAAAAAAGCCCGCAAAATAAAGCGGCCTTTAAATACTTATTCAGGTTACCGGCGACTTCGAATATCCCTAAAGTACAAAATATCATGACAGCGGGTATCATAGGAAGGCTGAAATCGGGTATAGTGCCTGTCAGCGAGAGCGCCGCGAAGTAAAGGAGCGCGGAGAACAGGATAAAGCCGGACGCATATCGTATCTTAGCGGCTTTGCGGGCCGCGATGATCCCTATAATGAAAAAAGGCAGAAGATACCATTGATAAAAGATGGTGCTTGCGATAAAAAATGATTTTTTATAGTGCGGGATGCCAAACCGTGATTCTATGAGCCGAATCTTTGAGTAAAACTCCGGTTGCGTCTGCTCCATCTTTTCAAACAGGTTCCTGTCAAATCTAAGCGGCGCGTATACAGACTCCACTTTAAAATAATCGTCCATGGTAACGAGACCTTTAACGGCCACATTCTTCACACGCTGGCTGTTATATTCTTTTCCCTTCGTTAAAAGGGTTCCTACGCCTTTTTTAGTCATATATATCTCAGAGGACAGGTATAAAAAAAGAATAAGGCATAATACCGCGATCACCGATAACCTGCCGCGGTAGCGTAGAAAGCCTTTAGCATACTCGGGCCATGGTATATTGCGGGATATAACGAAAACTCCGAGCGCACAAATGGCAACGACGGGAAGAAGCATTGTTTCTCTGTAAAAGAAGCCGATAAGCGCTATGATAAGTGAATCGAGGAACGCTCTTATGCTGCGGGTCTTCAAAAACACGACAAAACAGTAGCTTGCGGCTGTAAGAAAAGCCGTCTCCCCCATTCCCCGCCTCAAGGATATGGCGGTATCGAAAACAATGGGATGCAGTAAAAATAATATGCTTGATATTAACGCGTATCCCTCATTCTCGAATGTCAGATAAGCCAATTTATATATGAATACAGCCAGGAGTATGAGAAAAGCAAGATTCGTGAGGGCAAAGACAAATTCGTGATCAAGAGGAATAAAGCTTAATGGGTACAGGTAGGATAATTGGAGCGGCGTCCATACAAAAAGCGGTTCGAGGCCTACCTGGTAATGCGCATTATATTTTTTGACTATCCGCAGTATCCGGGCTGCGGAGAAAGATCTCGACGAGGCGATATCCTGTGTGATCTCTTTGGCCATTACCGCAAACATTCCGCGCGACGCGCCATCGGGATCTACAAGAACCGTCTTTTGCGAAGCATAAACTAAATTAGCCGCGATATAGCCAATGAGGAAAATAGGCAGGGCTCTTTTCCAGGACATATCTCTCTCTCTTATATTTTATTCGGTATCGGAATTCTTAAGATCAATCTTTCTCATAAGATCCGCTATCAGGCCGAGACCAAATACTATAAACGACGCAAGGAATGATTCTATTGCCAGGAGTGTGAGAAAATCCAGTCCCAAAAACGCGCACGCAACGACTGCTATGACCATAACGGCCCACAGGAAACCGCATAAAAGTATGAATATCTTTATAGGGTTATAATAGAGTATCGTCTCCACTATTATCTGGAGCGACCTTAAGGTATCTCTGAAATACCTTACCTTCGAAGCGCCCTTGCGTTTGTGGTATTCGATCGGCATATATTTTATGAAATACCCTCCCAGCGACATGGCCAGAGTGATGGTCGTGGTGAACGAAAACCCCAGGCATAACGTATTAAAGTATTTCATCACAACCTCTTTCTTAAAGATCCTGAACCCGGAATTGACGTCCGGGATGCGCCTGCCGCACGCGAATTCGCTCAGCCATAAAAAAACGAGCCTGGCCGGATACTTCAAGAGCGCGCCTTTATAATTATCTCCCGTCCTCGCTCCCACCACCATGTCATATTCGCCCATATTACGGAAGAGATCGCCTATGCTTCCGACGGGATAGGAACCGTCGCCGTCAAGCATTGCTATATACGGATATTTCGCCTTGAGAATGCCGTCCTTAATGGACCGCCCGTAACCCATGTTCTCCGGATGACGTATGATCCCGACCCTGTCTTTGTAGCTCTTCAGTATCTCGGCCGTAGAGTCCGCCGAACCGTCGTCCACAACTATTATCTCATACGGGATTTTTATATTCCCAAGTTCCGAAATGAGGGAATCCAAAACGGCCTTTATACCGCCCTCTTCATTAAACACCGGAACTATCACGCTCAAGGATCTATCCATGCGTCCTCCTAAAGTTTACGACAATACTACCCGCGAAATCGAAGAATGCTTTAATATACGCGAGAAGTTCGCCGTTCTTCACACCGGCGATAAAGCGCCTTAGTATATAACCCGGCCTGAAATAGAAGTTATTATGAGCGCGGTTATAGTACATCTCAAGGTCGCTCCAGCTGATATTCTCATGCTTATATATGCACCTCGGGGACTGCGCGAAATTATACTTGGTCCAATCCTCGGTCAGGAGCCTTCCGTCCCTCTTCAGTTTTTCAAACATTTCCGTCCCGGGGAGAGGAACGGTTATGGAGAATTTGGCGTAATCCAGGTCCAGGCTGCGGGCAAAGGCAATCGACTTTTCCACCGATGCGACCGTCTCTCCCGGGAGGCCTATCATAAAATAACCGTCTACTATCATCCCCGCTTCTTTCGCCCATTTTACGGCATTGTCAACCTGCTGAAGCGTTATCCCTTTCCTTATATTATCAAGAACAGACTGATCGCCGGATTCTATCCCGTAAGGCACCCTGTAACATCCGGCGCTCTTCATCTCGCGCAGAAGATCCCTCGATACCCTGTCTACCCTTACGCCGCCGCGTACATACCATGGGAAGTTAAGGCCTCGCTTCTTCACTTCGCTGCATATCGCAAAAGCCCTTTCCATGTCGGTCGTAAAACCGTCGTCTATAATGTGTATTTCCCTGTATCCGGATTTCAGGATGAATTCAGCCTCATCGACGACCCTTCCCGCGCTCTTCGCCCGAAACTTGTGTCCGAAAATGGATTTATTACAGTAGGAGCATCTCGAAAAACATCCCCTGCTCGTCTCGAGAGAGGCCACGGGATTTCTCCTTGCGGTAACCCTTGGATAGGTATACTTACCGGAATCGAACAGGTCCACGCCGGCATAGGGAAGCTTATCAAGGTTTTCTATATATGATTTCGGTTGATTTACCATTATACCGCCCTGCGCCTTATAGGCTACTCCGTCTATCCGGCTTAATGGAACATCCAGGGCTATCTCTTTCAACGAAAGATCCCCTTCTCTCAAGACGGCTACGTCAAACTTCGAATCTTTCAGCGTCTCTTCCGGCAGTATCGATACGTGGGGCCCGCCGCAGACCGTTATTATACCCGGGTCCGCGTCTTTTATTATTCCGGCCAAAATTTTCGCTATACCGGACAAAGGTGTTGTGAAAGTAACACCCGCAATATCCGGTTTAAATGAATTGATCTTGGATCTCAAGGTTGCTTCGGGGTCTTTAACGAGATTAAGGTCCAGTATCTCAACCCTGAAGGAGATTTCCCTGAGAGAAGCTGCGACACAGGCCAACCCCAGAGGCATTATGCCGGGGCTCACCATCGCCCTGACCATGGATCCGGAAAATATCTGGTAAAAATACGGAGGATTTATGAGAAGAATTTTTTTCATACATGTCTTAGCATGTCTTCGACTTAAAGAACTCAATGGTCCTGCCAAGGCCCTCTTCGATGCTTACCTTCGGCTGCCATCTCAATAGCCGGCGGGCCTTCCTTATATCCGGGCACCTGACCTTCGGATCGTCGACGGGTAATGTTCTGAATACCATCCTGCTTTTGCTTCCGGTAATCTTTATAACTATACGCGCAAGTTCCAAGAGAGTCATTTCACGGGGATTTCCTATATTAACAGGGTCATGCATAGACGACACCATGAGTTTGCAAATACCCTCTGTCAGGTCTGAAATATAGCAGAAGCTCCTGGTCTGCAAACCTGCGCCGTATACAGTGATAGGCTTATTATTAATAGCCTGTGTTATGAAATTCGGTATAACCCTTCCGTCTTCTTTCCTCATCCTTTCGCCGAATGTATTAAATATACGAACTATCTTGGTATCGACTCTATGTATCCTGTGATAGGCCATAGTTATAGCCTCCGCGAATCTCTTAGCCTCGTCATAGACGCCTCTCGGGCCGATGGTGTTCACGTGCCCCCAGTAAGTCTCGGGCTGAGGATTTACCATAGGGTCCCCATATATCTCGCTTGTGGACGCCAAAAGGAATTTGGCTCCTTTTGCTTTGGCAAGACCGAGCGCGTTATGCGTACCCAGAGAGCCGACTTTCAGCGTTTGTATCGGATATTTTATGTAATCGACCGGGCTCGCGGGAGACGCAAAATGCAGTATATAATCGACCGGGCCCTTCACATCGATATACTTGGTAACGTTATGTTTTATAAATCTGAAGTTTTTATCACGCAGAAGGTGGGAGATGTTCTCCATGCCGCCGGTTATCAGGTTGTCCATGCATATGACTCTACACCCTTTGCGTATGTAACGTTCGCAAAGATGCGATCCTATAAAACCTGCCCCTCCGGTGATAAGAACGCTTTTTGCTCTTTTCATTTAATATATCCTTTCACCATCATTTTTATATATTTTCAGGTCGCGCAGTTTGAGAAGAGGCCTGAGCTTTTCATTGAAGAAAAACTGCAGTATGGTATCGTCCTCACCGACTCTTGAAAACGTAACGGTACTGCCCCAGTTTCCCGTACTATTTTCTACGATGTAGTAATATCTGGGGGACTGCGGTATTATTACCCTTTCGATCGCGACCTTGTTCTTCATCCGGTTATATATCTCGCCCGACCTGAATCCTATCCAGAAAAGCACAAGATATACAAGAAGGAATATTATGAGCCTCTTTATACTCTTTTCCATCTCACACCTCCGTAAATGATCCATAGAACAAAACAGACAAGGAACATCCTGGTGAAGTCCTTGGAAAGCGTAATAGAATAAACTAATTGCGTGGGCAGGAACAGCCCTATAATAAGAAATATCTTCGCCGGCGTTTCGCCGAAATGCCTGGCCGCTATCCTGAAGATGAAAAAGACGCAGGAGATGCTGAGGATGATATTAAAAATCCTCACAAAGATCGGGAAATACCCGAACAGGAAATATATGGCGCCTACGACATAAAGAAAAGCTCCTGTCTCGTTATCCACGACAGGAAGGCCTCCCTTGGTCCTTGCTATCGTTGCGGCAAGAAGTTCCCGGCTATGTGTGTCCTGCGGCGCCATGGCATCGGTGATCCGGAACGCGCTGTTGCCGTTCAACAAAATCTGTATATACCGGCCCATCGCCGAATAGAACCTGCCGTCCGGCAGAAGGATATCCCTGCCCGTAACAGATACGCCTATATCATATACGGAAGCGAATATGACCCGCAGCAGGAAAGCTATCAGAATAACTTTCTTGTAATCGAGTCTGTCAAACCAGCTATACCGATCGATATGTATATTAAGTCGCATACCATCCTGTGCCTCACCAGGGTTTCTACCACCGCATTCTTTACACACAAACCAAACATAGACACGATAAAAAATATTATCAGGAGCGGGACCTTCTTGAAATACCTTATCGAGCCGTATAAGAAAAACGGCAGGAGCAGGTAATGCAGGACTACCTGCGGGGTAAAAATACACAGGAATAGAGGTTGGAAGAACGAGTTTATGAAGACGTTCGACAATACCTGGTATGCCATGCCGTCCGTGAACCTGGTCCTGTAAAACGTAGAGTACGCTCCTTCGGGAAGAATAAAAAAAAGTCTAGCCGACGGATATATCTCTAATTTCTTAAAATGGTAATCGTACGCCATCTCTTCGACCTGTTTCACCGCCCCGCCCAGGCGCGACTTGAAATACGGGGATGACGAAAAAAATCCCAGCAAGACCACCAGCAGGAAGGAAAATACAACCAGAGATCTTTTAAGGATATGTGACATAGTTACCCTGTCCTTTTCGACCTCAGAAACCAGTCGATGGTAAGACGCAGGCCTTCGCTGAAAGGCACTATCTTTTTCGGCCGCAGCAAGCTCTTCATCTTAGATATGTCCGCATAGGTAGTCCGGACGTCTCCCATTCTCTTGGGCGCGCGGATAGCTTTAATATCCGTGCCGAGGATCTCATTCAGCTCATTCACGATCTCGTTAACTGAAATGCTCGTACCGCATGCCACATTAAATACCTCTCCGGATATACCGGGCGTAACGCAGGCCCTTAAATTCGCTTCGACTACATTTGCCACATACGTAAAGTCCCTGGCCTGCTTGCCGTCCCACTCGACTACCGGAGGCTTCCCTTTCATCATCTGGAATATGAACATCGGTATGACGGCTGAATACTTCGACTCCGGATTCTGGCGTGGGCCGAATACGTTAAAATACCTGAGCGATACGGTCTCCAGCCCGAACGTCTTAGCAAAAGTGATGCAGTAGTTCTCAGCCGCCAGTTTCGATACGCCGTAAGGAGAGATCGGCGACGTAAGGTCCGACTCTCTCTGTGGAAAAGTCTTAGCGTCCCCATAAACCGAGCTTGAGGAAGCGTAGACGACCCTCTTCACCTTCGCCTTCTTGCAGGCCATCAGCAGGTTGAGCGTGCCGAATACGTTTATGTCATTAGTCGTGAACGGATCGTCAACCGATTTAGGGACTGAGCGAAGAGCCGCCTGATGGATTACAAAATCTATGCTTTTAAGAGCTTTGCCAAGCGCCCTCTTATCCCGTATATCACCTTTTACGAGCTCTATCCTGCCCATAAAAGGTTTTATATTCTCCATCTTCCCGGTGATGAAACTGTCGAGCACCCTTACCTTCGCCTTGCGCCTGACAAGCTCTTCTACTATATTCGATCCTATGAATCCGGCTCCGCCGGTAACCAGGTAACGCGCCATCATAACCTCACTATCTTGGTCCTGTCTTTCATGTTTTTCAATACGTTCCTCGTGTCTACCACGAGCCTCGAGTGCTTAAGCATAAATTTGTAATCCACGCTCGAATGGTCTGTGATTATGACGACACAATCCGCGTTCTCAAACGTATGCTTATCGAATTTAACGCACTTCAGGTCCATCCCGTCCATCTTCAAATACGGAAGATAGGGATCGTAATATGAAACGTTCGCGCCTTTCTGCTGTAAAATATGTATGATCTCCAGCGCCGGCGACTCTCGAAGGTCCTTTA
>JAQUSE010000313.1 GCA_028715235.1 Candidatus Omnitrophota bacterium
AACAAGGTACTGCAATACAAAATCGAAGCCCCATATAAGACCTTTAAATAGCTTCGTAAACCCGATATAAACCATGTTCGCGCCGATCTCTACCGCGTTTAATACGGGAACCGCTACGGTACGGAATCTTAAGAAAACATAGGTCAAGGCCACCACGATCACTACTAACGCCGCGATCCACGGATGAGCGAGCGTAAAGAGTGCGAGTTTACTGACAAGACTTGCGATTGCTCCTGACAGCCTCACAAGACGCCCTACTAGAGCTATAACTACTCCTCCCAGCATCATAAATATGCCTGTCATCGCCACGGATTGAATAATGAGGTTTCGGGTGGCCGGATCGATCGAGTTCCAGAGATTCAAGAGATTGCCGAAAACATTCGCGAGCTTGTGAACAACAGGTATGAGGGCCTCCGCTATCGAAACCCTAAGCCCTATAAAAGCGTTATCGAGTCTTTTGAGCTCGTTATAGACAGGGATCGAATACTTCTCTGCTGACTTAAAAGCGAGAGCCAAGGGCCCGGTAAGGGCCCCTCCCATAAAGATAAGATTTTGCCCCACCTGAGAGATATCGCGACCGAGCTGCTTTAAAGTCTGTCCGGTCTCGCGCGCGCGATTGGCGAATTTCTGAATAGCCCCTTCAACGCCTTTTAAGCGTTTTGTGACCTCGTCCTTAAGCCGCATGATGATCTCAAGCTCTCTGTTTGTCGGCATCCTTCTTTCCTATTCTTATGAATTCGTGCGCCATCACGACAATCGCTTCTATGAATTTAACCGGCTGATCCATCCAACCTCCCGGATTCGGGAGATAGCCCTTCTCGAAGAAATAATAAGCGTTCAAATATTCGAAACTCTTCTCCGTCACGAGGGCCCGCGGGCACCTTGAAAATTCTTCCGAACCTATCTTCCATGCCCCGGGGATAGGCGAATCTTTAACGCAACCCCGCTCCGTTTTTTGAGCGTCGGAGCATATCCGGCAGTCAAGGCCGAGCTTCGTAAGCCAGACCGCCAGAATCAGTTTTTTCGCTCTTCCCCCGATAAAGAGTTCTCGCCCGATATAACCTCGGCAAGCTCGTCTATGAGAGCCTTCGGAAACATCGCTATGATCTCGTCCGTCACGACGTTATAGTTCTTGCCTCCGACCGAAGTCGATACGGTGTCGAATTTAACGGGTTTGTTGTCCCTCGGGTCAAGATACCCTTCCAGACCCTTAAGGCCGAACCTGACGAACAAGATATTCCTCTTGGCCGCGGCGACGCTTGCCTTCGCCTTATCCTTGGGGTTGTCGGAACTTATCTCAAAGCTCGTCGTCTGGTCGTCTATGTAGGCCCTGAGATGGGCGTCGATCGGACAGATATGAAACACGCTTTGATTCTCTTTGTCCTTATCGAGTTTCGACCTGTAAGGTTTTGTCTCGTAAATATTTATTCCCGTAAGCATGAGTATTCTCCTTTTGTTTACAGAACAAGTATCGCCAGTTCGTCGTCGCCCGGATCCATTGACCCGTTAAGCGAGAACGAGCACTTGGCCAGCTGCAACCCGTCTCTTTCCTCGTCCTCTACCTTCACGTACTGGGCCCGCGGGATGTAGACACGAAACTTGTTGCCCGCGACAGAACCCACGGTAAAATCGACTGTCATCTCTTGCCCCGAAAACATCTTCGAGTGAAAATCGTGCTCCGCCGCTTTCACCATCTCGGGGTTAAATGAGCCCTGATAGTTTCTCGAGGTAATGGCAAAGGACAATATCCCCCTTGCATCGTTCACGTCGTCTCTTGAAACGAGGGTATTGGCAAGATCAAGCTCCATCGCCTCTATACGAGCGGCGAAACCGTCGACCGTAAAGAGAGCGTTTAAGAATACGGGCGGCTTTGTCGTCTCGTGAGCGATATCCTCGAGCATAGGTTCGTCCGTAACGCCCGCTTCCACCCCTTGAAACTCGAAGTCCGCCATGACCGGCTCGCCCGACTTTAAACTGAGCTTCGCCTTGCCTCTCGAACCTTTTATGAGTTTACGCATTCCATCTTCATATAGCCCTTGAGTCACAGACGGTATCTCGTCCGAGACCGGATGCAGGATAAAGCCCGCGCTTACCGGAGCCGACGAAATGACGCTTGTGGCCCCTGAACTTGCGCCCGTTATAGTCTCGCCCGATTGGAACGTTCCCGTAATAGGAACGAAATATATGATAGGCGATCCGTTCAGCGTCTTTATTACAACAAGCCCCACGGCTCCTGACGTGCCTCCCGATATAAACTCCGTATGAAGAAAAGGTCCTCCCGTTACGGCCCCGACCCCCATCGACTTAAGCTCGCCCGCCTCAAGCCCGCAGGCTCCGAACACCTTCGCCCATTCGGGCAATACCGCCGCAGAGCCTGAGCCCCTTAATTCGAGCCTGTAGGAAAGCCCCGCGGGCCGCTTGCCCGGGATCTTCCCTAAAGGCGAAAAGGACCTGCGAGCGGGATTACGCTCGAACATCTCTGTGTCAAAACTCGCCTTAGGGTCGTATACGAGAAGCTTCGCGTCTACGGCCGATACCGCCTCGGCAACGCCTTCTTGGGCTTCCGTCTTTACGGCAATCTGCCTTCTTCTTGATAGCATCCTTCCTCCTTCTATCCCGCTATTTCGGGATC
>JAQUSE010000314.1 GCA_028715235.1 Candidatus Omnitrophota bacterium
ATCTCAATATCTCGCCTGTCGGGCTCTTTACGGCGGGCATCCCCGCGTCTACATAACGCCTGATGCTTTTAACCGACTTTTCGAGATATACCGCGATTGTCACAAGATCCACCGTTCCGTCAGCGAGAACAGGCACCTGTCCTTCGGCCTCTTTCTCGTATTCGGCGAGTTCGTCCATTTCCTTTTGACTTAGTGAACCTTTGCCGAGTTTCTCGACAAGATGAATATGCCGCTTCTTCCTTGCTAACTTTATTAAATTACTGCTCTCTTCCGCCATTTAAGACCTGACCGCCTTCTTTCCCGTAAAATCTTCCCAGCGTTGCACCGCCACGTCGCAGAACACCGGCTCGATCTCCATGGCGTAGACTTTCCTGTTTACACGTTCGCCCGCTATGATCTGACTTCCCGACCCCGAGAACGGCTCATAGCAGATATCACCAGCCGAGGTATGAACTCTCATGGGGATCGCGAATACCTCGGTCGGCTTTACGGTGGGGTGCTTGAGGCCGGTGTTGCGCTTCTTGCCTTCCCAGTCTACTTCCCAGACATCTGTATAGTAATCGGGAGTTGTCGGATCGCCTCTTCTTAAAAGATCGATCCTCCAAACAGTGCCGATTGATTTGTCTTCGGGCTTATAAGGCGGTTTGAAACCCCGAACCCACATGAGTAAACACGGTTCGTGCCTCCATGAATAAAACGAGTAGGTAAGTATTGTGCAGGGTTTAACCCAAATGATCTCCTGATGAATGAGAATGCCCAGTTCATCGCAGATAGTCTCGATTAAGCTCTTTCGTTTAGAGGCGTGCCAGACATAGATCGCCGTATGCTCTTTTATGAATTTCAGGCCTATCTGCAAAAAACCCTTCAAAAACACCTTTGCATCGGGGATATCGATCTCGTGATATACGCCAGACCAATCTTTGCCGGCCCCCGGGCGATTATCACCTGTGTAGTCCACGCAATACGGAGGGTCGGTAGCGAACAAGGCCGCTTTCTCGCCGTTCATAAGACGAGCGACATCCTCCTCTTTTGTCGAATCCCCGCATAAAAGACGATGCTCTCCGAGTATCCACAGATCCCCGAGCTTGGTAACGGGCTCAGGCGGTTCGGGGATATCATCAGGAAGCGTTTTGCCTGCGCCTAAGTTCTCGGGTTCGAGCTTAGATACCGAGTCCCGCAGGTTCTTAAGCCTTAAACTGCTGTAGTCCTCCGGCATCTCCCGCCTCAGGCGCTCCAGTATCGGAAAGAGCATGCTCGTCCAGATACCCGATATCTCCTGATTGTTCAAGGTAATATTCATCGCCTGCTCTAAAAGCTCATCAACGTCCACAAGAAGCACCGGAATCGACTCAACGCCCTCATCTTTTAAAATCTTGTAGCGTTGATGGCCCGATACGATATGCATGGTTCGCTTGTTTACTACCAAGAGGTCCAGATAACCGAACTTCTCGAGGCTGTGCCTTAAGCCCGATAACGCCTCATTAGAGATATCGCGCGGATTGTACGGCGCCGGGGACAAATCTTTCAGCAGAATGTCCCTAATTTCGTGATTTATCTTGACCTTAGCCACTCGTTTTTCTCCTTAAATTATCGATATAACCCGTTTAAACACAGCTAATTGCGATTCTTTGCCCTGTTTGTGCCACGATCCCGGGGGTCCTTAAAAGTCGGGACACGGACACGGTTTTTTTGTCCCGTAATCACTGACAGGCCTCGCCTCGCCCGACCCGCACCCCGACCCCCCTTCCAAGGACCCGAACGATTTATTATTAAAGATGATCATCTTCTTTCTTAAGTGCGTCTTTTAAGACGTTATCCACAGTAGACTCTAATGGTTTATATCTCTTATTACTCTCGGGGGTCAGATTTTGACCCTTTTCGTGCTCATCTAAAGGGTCAATTACTGACCCTTTTCGTTCAAATTTTGACCCTTTTCTTTTGTTATCCACAAAAGGGTTAGATTTTGACCCTTTTATTTCGGGCGCAAGGTCTGTCGTTAAGATTAAGTATCTGACTGCCTTGCCCCTGCCTGCCTGAGTATGATAATCTATCGCGCCCCTCTCTCTCAAGACAGCGCGCGCCTGACGAAGGGTGTTCTTAGCGATACCTAAATCCCTTAAGACATTTTCATCCTTCCAATAAAACGTGGGCTTCCCGAAATAATAATAAAGACCTCGCAGATAGATCAAAAGAAGCTGCGAAATCTTATATATCTTTCTCGTCTTGCATAGACTGAAAAAGTTATTCTCAAGATACTGAAACCCTTGCATGTTTTTTCGATTCTATAGTAAGGCCCTGTGGTCACCTTTAACTATATTTCCTCGCTTGATAATTATAGATTCGTCGAGTGATCCATTCCGCAACTTGAACGGTTACGGCGTTACCGATTAATATTCCTCTGCGAGCGTCCAATCCTTTGGAAGGCCTTGCAACGCCTCTTTCTCGTTTGGGGTTAGCTTGCGCAATATGAGTGTCTTGCCATACAAAGGAAGCGTTTCCTCTCGGGGTTGCGCCGAGCGTCTGCGCGACAATATTCTCACCCCCGAAGTTGAAAGGGCTTCCTTGCCCGTCACGATTGACTCGAATCGTTGAAGCGATAAACGTCTCAGCCGTCGGGTCTTGCCTGTCC
>JAQUSE010000315.1 GCA_028715235.1 Candidatus Omnitrophota bacterium
ATCCCGACATACAATATCATGTCCCCTATCATGGCCTGTTCTGGAACATTATCAGCCGGAACCGCCGATGTTTTATCTATATAGCCGGCAAGGCCGATAAATAGCAGATCCCTTATAGGGGTTTCCGCGGTTAAATATCCGAGCATATCCGTTATCTGGTCACCGTAGGCGTCATCGAGCGCAACAAGGAGGGTCTTTTGTCCGTCAGGCATGCTTACAAGGTAGCAATTAAACCCTTCCTTGCCGATCTTCTCGTAAGTTATGCCGTCATTAAGTTTCTTCATAGCGGCGGCTACTTTCCGCGGTTTGAATGTAATTACGCACCGCGTCAGGCCTTCCGTCCTGCCGGATAACACCTCCCTATAAAGCGCCTTATAGTCAGTCTTATGGTCTATGACATTTATGGCACTCAGAGGTATGCCCTTTATCTTGAGCGTAGCGAGGCGTTCCGTCAATCGGGTCCCATGATGGTCGCCTCCGATCACATATACCTGTTTCCCGTCCCTGGTCCTGGCAACATAGAAATGCTCTCTTATATTCTCGTAATCTTCGCCCGCCTTAAGCTTATCGCGCCCTTTTTCTGATGCGGCATCAAATCTGAATATCTCTTTAGCCTCCGTATATTCACCGCTCGCAATACGCCTCTCTATCTCCATCAAGGCGCTTTTATTGATGCCGACGTGAATTTCAAACCTATCGCCTCTGGCTATATCCTCAAGCATCCCTTCGGGAAAATATCCTTTAATATATTTGTCTAAGCCGATAGCGCTGTCACCAGAGCTGTAGGGTATATCCAGTGCGTTATAGCGCTCTCCTATCGAAAGGGTATCCGTCTTGGTTTTGCCTGAGATAGTCCCGTATTCAGCCCTTATACCGAGCTTCCTTAATAAGGGCACGATAAGCGTATTGACAAGACCTCCGTGAAGTATCATGTTAAGGATGGTGATTGCGCCGCCTGTAGCCGCAAAGGTGGACAGAATGGCAGGGAGGGTTTGACCCTGTCCTATATATTTATCTGAAAGGTTTATGAGCAGGTCCGGGACATATATCGACGCTATCCAGCCAATTAATGCTGATAGTATCGGAGCGAACAACACTTCAAAAGTCCATTTTGACCATGATAGCAGCTTACGGGTAAATGAAAGTCCTTCTGTATCGGGGGGAGCCCTGTTAAATACATGCAATATTATGAATGTGAGCGCAAATACACCTAATACCAGGGAGAAGCTCCCGGTCATCCCTCCGGACAGGCAGAAGAAATACTTAAAAGCGAATGGTATGCCTACTTTGAACAGCTCTTCCAGGAAGGGGGCATGGAAGAAGCTGGAGTATGGTATACCGATACGGCCAAGAGAGCGCCGTACTGGTTCGATAACGGCAGGTGAAGGCCCCTCATCCCAGCCCTCATCTTCATAAAGGACCAGCGTAGAATATACCAGGTTCGCCATTGAACTGACAGAGCTATTACCCGATGCTATCCTGGAGAGCAGAATTTCCGATATCGCAAAAGGCTCGCTGCCTGGAATATTAACCCTTCCTTTTATCACAGCGGCCCTAAGAAGGCGGTGCCCGCTGATCATCGCGCCTAAAACCATCAGAGCGTTTGAAACTGACTCCGCATTGTCCGATAGAGCGGCTACCCTCAAAATTTCCGGCGCCTTCTCTTTTAATAAATTAACCGCTTCGCCGTTATTCGACATAATGAACGAGATGAGATTCACGGCTGAACTATGGGATAGCGTGCCATCCATACGGACCAATCCTTCAATAAGGACATCAGCTATATCATAGGTACCGCCTCCGGACCGGATCCGTGCCCTGCAGATGACATCCGTGCTCTCCTCGTCGCCGGCTCGTGCGACCTGCCCTAAAACGCCTGCGGCGAGCATATATTCTGATGAAGCTGAATTCTCCATAAGCCTGATAATACGCTCCGCACGTCCGGCAAGCGAACGATTGACCAAAGGATTTTCTTTTCCGGCAAGATCACTAAGGACTGACAGTGATGAATCGATAAGAAATTCCGGCTCCCCTTTCTCCGCATTTGCAACCCATAGCTCCGTAACCGGATCTATGTCGATACCGCGAATAGCCGCATTTACCTGCGATTCGGCTATCTCGTTTATCATGGCATCATCTGATTTTATCGCCATCGCCGTAAGCATACCTCTTGCCTTCATATCTCCGTCCAGATCCGGCGATGCGCAGTTTTCCAGCAAAACATCCAGAACAGAAAGTTTTTTTCCATCAATATTTACCGGGGTTGTCAATACCGAACGAGCGAAAAGCGGGTCAGGCCCGTACATAATGAGGGCTGTGAATTTATAACCGAGATAGCGGCTGTGCCTGTCCTCACCAGAAAGAAGGCCGGCAACTATATACGAAAGAGAAGTTTCCCTGCGCCCCTTGCTTATCCTTGCTGACGCGATCTTTTTACGGATATTGTCATCCCCGAACCTGATCAGGGTCGCAATGCACCAATAGGCGTATCTAAATAACAATGAGTTACTATCGGACAGATTTTCCAGCAGTACATCCGGCAGGCTCATCATCTTTCCGTTGACCTTGACCCTGGATGTTGACAGTGCACGCCGTATGCCGCCATGCTCCGTATTATAGAGCTG